>NZ_JBKIBX010000016.1:0-1767 GCF_046557895.1 Methylobacterium oryzisoli
CGCCAGGGCCGCCCCCAGGGCCGCCGTCGTGGTCGTCTTCCCCACGCCGCCCTTGCCCGATGTGACAACCAATACCTTCGCCATTCGACACCTCGTTCGCGTTACGGGCGGTCCTGTCCGGCCGCCTTCTGTCGGTTCGCCCCAGTCAATCCAGAATCGCGGTCTTCATCGCGTCGCCGTCGAGCCAGACGTGCACGGGCTTGCCGCGCAGTGTCGGGTCGATGTCGTCGGCGATGCGGTAGAGGCCGTCGATGGCCAGCAGCTCCGGCTCGAAGCGGCTGCACACGATGCGGGCGTTCGGGCTGCCGGCCGCCCCCGCGATGGCCCGGCCGCGCAGCGCGCCGTAGACGTGGATCGACCCGCCCGCGACGATCTCGGCGCCCGAGGCGACCGAACCCATCACGGTGACGTCGCCCTCCGGAAACAGGATCGCCTGGCCCGAGCGCACCGGGGTGTCGAGGACGAGCGAGCCCACCGTGGTGGGGCGCTCAGGCAGGGCCACGGGCGCCGCCGCCGCGCCGTCCGCCTCCGGCGGCGCGATCTCGGCACCGGGGCGGCCGCCGCTCAAGGGGGGCGGCAGGCCGGCGCCCTGGCCGGCCGCGCCCGCGCCTTCGAGCCCCATGACCGGGATCTCGCGGGCAGCGAGTTCGCCCATCAGGGCGAGCAGCTCCTCGCGCTCCGGCGCCAGCGCCGTCACGTCGAGGATGATGGCGCGCCCGGCGAAGAAGGCCGGGGAACGCCGCACCAGGGCGTCGAGGTCTGCGAGCCAGACTTCGACGGGCGCCTCGGGGGCGAGCACCACGGCCAGGAACGAGCGGCCGCGGAAGCGGATCGGCGGTCGGGAGTGATTCGGGTTCGGCACGGGTATACGATTCGTTACCGTCCCATTCCGCGCCCGCGATGGTTAGCGAATGGTTAAGATGGACCGAAATCGTTCACCGTTCCCTAACGGCACGGCCGACCGTCGCGTCGAGGTGCTGCACCAGCCCGGGATCGAGCCCGAGACGGCGGGCGAGGTGGTCGAGATAGGCGCGCTCCTGGGGCGTATCGACGTCGATGGCCATCAGCGAGGCGGCGTAGATCTCGGCCGCCTCCTCGGGGGTGCGGGCGAGCCGCGCCACCGTCTCGACGTCGAGGCGCGCGCGCAGGGCGTCCATCAGGAAGGCCTTGTCGTCCGCATCCAGGGCGTGGCGGTCCATCTCGCCGAAGATCCGGGTCTGCTCGGCGGCATCGATGTGGCCGTCCGCCTTAGCGGCGGCGACCATCGCGGTGAGGAGGGCGAGGCTCACCGCCTGCTCGTCCGCCGGGGAGGCGGGCTGGAACCGGGTGCCGCGCAGCATCGCGGCGGCCTCGTCGGCGGAGGGCAGGAAGCCGCCGGAGCGGCCGGGGCCGGAGCCCATCGGTGCGGCGCCGACCGACGCGGCGCCGAATGGCGCGGCGCCCGCGGGCGTCCCCGTCGCCCGGGCGGGCTGGCTCGCCTGCCATTGCTGGTAGGCCTGATAGGCCAGGGAGGCGACCATCGCGAGGCCGCCGATGCGCCCGGCATGGCCGAAGGCGCCGTGGCCGGCCCGGTGGCCCTTGCGGGCGCCGAGCACCAGGGAGGCCAAGCCGCCGAGCATGGCCGCCTTCGAACCGGAGCCGCCGACCGAGCGGGCGATCTGATCGAGCGGCGAGCCGCCCGGCGCGTGTCCGTAGCCGCCCTGGGGATGCCCATGGCCCCCCTGGGGGTGCCCGTAGCCGCCGCGGGGGGGGGGGGGGGGGGGGGGG
>NZ_JBKIBX010000016.1:1855-130812 GCF_046557895.1 Methylobacterium oryzisoli
CCGCCGCGGCCCTGCGCAGGGCCGCCGAGGAACTGGTCGAGGAGGCGCTTGGCGTCGAACATCGGGATCGGGCTCCGGCACTGGCGTTCGGGAGGTTCGAACGTGGGATGCCGGGGCGCCCGGACAAGGGCGGGATTCCGGGGCCGCGGCGGCGCCCTGCGGTCAGCGGGCGGCCGTCCGGCGCTCCCCGGCCCAGCGGCGCCGGGCCGTCCAGGCGTAGCGCGCGTCCCCCTCCAGGAGGTGGAGGTGGTCGCCGAGGCGGTTGCGCTCCAGCCACGCCAGCGCGGCTTCGAGGTCCTCGGCCGTCATCGCGGCCCGGGCCTTGTTGCCGGAGAGGCGCTTGAGCACGGCGTTGTAGCGGTGGGCGAGGCGCCCGCCCGCCGGGGCGCGCAGCTCCGCCTCGTCCTCCACCGCCTGGGCGGTGACCATCGCGGCGACGCGGGCGCGCAGGTGCCGCTCCACGGCGGAAGGGGGCAGGGCCGGGGCGGGCACGGCCTCGGGGCGCACCAGCGCCAGGGCGGGGCCGGGCCGCAGCATGGCGTAGCGCAGGCCGAGCGCATTGCTCTCCAGGGGGACGATGCCCTCGTCGGTCTCCGGCATCGGGCGGGGCTCGCGCGCCGCGCCCGGGCGCTCCGCTTTCGGGCGCCGCAGGGCGGTCAGCTGCTCGGCCTCGATCCGGTCGCGGAAGCGCGCGAACAGGGGATCGTCCGGGTGGAAGACCAGCGCGTGCTGGTCCTCGTAGGGGCCGGCCTGCGGATCGACGCGGGTGGCCCGGGCGATCATCTGTTCGAGCCAGGGCCGACTGCGGATGTGAGTGAGGGCGGCCACCACCGCCACCTCGGGCGCGTCCAGCCCCTCGTAGGCCATCGCCACGGTGACGAGCACGGCGGGCTCGGGCGTCAGGCGGAAGGCCGCGAGAGCCGCGGCGGCGTCGGGCTCCGAGGAGACGGCGAGGCGCACGTCGCGCTCCGCCTGGGGGCCCGGCATCCAGCCCCGCAGCATCGCGCAGTAGCGCTGCGCGCTCGCTTGGTCGGGGGCGACGACGAGGAGCTTGCCGAGGCCGCGCGCCGGCTCGGCGGCGGGCAGCCCCCGGGCGAGGCGCCGCGCGGCGCGCAGCCGGCGCGTGGCGAGGAAGGCCTCGTGCAGGAGGTCGCGGGCGAAGCCCGTGCGCAGGGCGGTGAACAGGGCCGGGCGCGTGGTCGGGCCGGGGACGGGGCCCGAGAGGCGGTGGGGGCCGACCCGCGCCTGCCCGTCCGCCCGGCCGCCCTCCAGCCAGCTCGCCTCGCCGTCGAGCGCGCCGAAATTGACCGGCAGCACCGCCCGCTCGGCGAGCGCCTGCGCCCGCGAGTAGCCGATCACCGCCCAGCCGGGCGCCGCGATGTCCGGCACGGGTGCCCGGCCCGGCTCGTCCCGGTAGGGCAGCCAGAGGATGCGCCGGCCGTCGGCCCGCTCCAGGGTGCCGGAGAGGAGGAGGCGCAGGCTTGCGTGGCGCAGGAGGGGCGCCAGCGCCCGGCTCCAGGCCGTGGCCTCGCTCGCCGGGTCGCCCTCCGCCAGCGCCGGCAGATGGTGGATCTCGTCCACGACGAGGAGCGTGCGGCGGCGGGTGATCTCGGCAAGGTGGAGCGCGGGGGCGGCGGCCACCGCCTGGTAGGTCGTGACGTAGCCGGCCAGCCCCCGGGCGGGATCGGGCGAATTGTCGGCGGCCCGCACCGAGAGGGCGTGGCCGAGGGCGGCCCGCCAGAGCGGATCGGCGAAGGCTTCTTCGGCCTGGAGGCGCAGGGAATCGCGCGGCACCACCCAGACGACGCGTTCGACCACGCCCGCCGCCATGAGCCGCGCCGCCGCGATCACCGGCAGCAGCGATTTGCCGCCGCCCGGCGTGACGGCGGCCAGGATGTCGGAGACGCCGCCGGCCTCGCCGCGCGCGAGGGCGGCGACGAGTTCGGCGAGGCTGCGCTGGTGGCTGCGCAGGGGACGGGACGGGGCGCTCACGGCGCGGCGACGCGATTCATCCCCGCCAGCATGGCGAAGCCCGCCGCGCTTGTGAATCCCGTGACGCGCGCGCCGGGAGGGTAGGCCTCAATCGCGCGAGGCCGACTTCACGCTCGACAGGTTGACCGCGACGACGCGGCGGTTCCTGGCCGCGAGCGGGTCGCCCGCGTCCTTCGGCCGGCTCTTACCGTAGCCGATGCTGATCAGGTTGGCGGCGGGCACGCCGTAATTCTCGACGATGTAGCGCTTCACCGCGATCGCGCGTCGCTCGGACAGGACCTGATTGCCCCGGTCCGAGCCCTTGCCGTCGGTGTGCCCGGCGATCAGGAAGGTGCTGCCGCTCAGCTCGCGCCGGGCGAGGGTCGCACCCAGCATCTTGACCACCGGCAGCGCCTTGGCGTCGAGGCGGGAGGAGTTGAACGCGAAGGGCACGTCGAGGTCGATGTGGGGCCGGCCGTCGGAGGCGGCGGCGAGCTGCTCGCGCTCCAGCGCCGAAAAAGAGGTCCGGTTGCGGAAGAGCTCCAGCCGGGGCGGCTCGTCGGCGCCGTTGCGGATCGCCGTGGACAGGCTGCGGGTCTGCGCCGGGGGCAGCAGCGCGCGCAGGATGTCCTCCTCGGTGAGCGCCTGAGCCCGCGCGCCGACCGCAGATCCGGCCAGCGCCGCGCCGGCCACGATCAGACCGAGGAGCCCGTGACGGGCGAGGAGGCGGGGGATCGGCAGGCCGGCGAATCCAGTCACGGGACGCTCCTGTGCAGAACCTGCGGCGCGGACGCGCCTCCGGTCCACCCTAGCACCATGTCACGGCGGACACGGCGCGCATGTGCGTCAGCGCACGCGAGGGGCGCCCGTGCAGGATCCGGCTCGGATCGGCTCAGCACCCGCCCTTGCATTGGACGCGCGCTTCGGCCGGCACGGACGCGCCCGTGAGGGCGGTTCCGGCCCCGAGGCCCAGGAGCGCGAGGACGAACAGCAGACGGACGCGACGCATGACCAGGGCCTCCGGCGCGGGGTGGAGCGGGTCGGCCCAGCGCCGACGGTGTGGCAGCCAGTAAGCCCGCCCGTCCGCCGGCCGGCAGTGCGTCCCCGCACCCGGCACGCCCGCTACTCGGCGGAGAGGACGTCCGGGGCCTGCGGGCGGCTCAGGCGCGCGGCGGATCGCACGATGGCCAGCACCTCGCGGCGCAGCTGGTCGTCCTCGATCTGCACGTAGGCGCGCAGCACGTCGATGGCGCCCTGCGTGCTCAGGAAGCCGAACACGTTGTCGTCGCGGCCTGACCCGTCGCCGGGCTCCTCGAAGAACGCGGAGACCGGCACCTCCAGGAGGCGGGCGATCTCGCGCAGGCGGCCGGCGCCGACGCGATTCTGGCCCTTCTCGTACTTCTGGACCTGCTGGAAGGTCACGCCCACGGCATTGCCGAGGGCGGTCTGACTCAGCCCCTTCGCCTTGCGCAACGCGGTGATGCGGATGCCGACGAGGCGATCGACCTCGGTAGTCTGCTTAGGCATAGAATCCCGACACCCTGTCCCACAGTCCGCACGGCACTGCCGCCGGCCTTCCGAAACCCTGCCGCGCCTCAACGGATCCCGCGAGCCGGCGCGGAATCATACGTCCCGCGCCGATGCCGGATTCGGTCGCCGCCTCGGCCCCGCCGCGACCCGATGCCGCCTGCACGGTCCGGGATATCCGCCCGCCGCGCCAAGCTCCGCCTCGATGGATCTGCCATGCAACCTAGCCTCCGTCTACACGCGACGGGTGAATTCCCAAGAGGAATACTCCCGAAAAACTACCGAGGCGACCGCTGCCGGGCGAGTCAGCCTTGACGGGGGCCGCCCGGAACCCGGCGCAATGGCCGCTTGATCGACCGAGCGGAATCGCCTTGATTCGCCCGCACCCGGGACGCGACCGTCAAGCTTCGCTCCCGCGAAGGAGAAACGCGATGTTCATCGCCATGAACCGGTTCAAGGTCTACAAGGACGCCACGGCGGAGTTCGAGCAGGTCTGGCTCGGCCGCGACAGCCATCTCGGCGAGATGCCGGGCTTCGTGAAATTCCACCTGCTGCGCGGGCCGGAGCACGACGATCACGTGCTCTACGCCTCGCACACGGTCTGGGCCTCGCGCGCGGATTTCGAGGCCTGGACCCGCTCCGAGCAGTTCCGCAAGGCGCACAGCCGGGCGCCCAGCACCAAGCCGCTCTACCTGTCGCATCCCCAGTTCGAGGGGTTCGAGGCGGTGCAGACCCTCGGCAGCGCCGCGGCGGCCGAGTAGCGCGCGGCCCCGCGCCGCCGCGCCGAGAGCGGGTCCGCTCGATCGAGCGGACCCGGTGACATACGAAATCCGATTGATCGCTTCGCGATGCGGATTTCGGCTTCGCTCAGGCGCCGCGCTGGCTGCCTGATACGAGATCCGAACTGATCGTCCGGATGTCGTATCAGGCGACCCGCGGCGGCGCGATTCGCGGCAGGAAGACCGCCAGGAGGCCGATCGCCGGCAGGAAGGCGCATAAGGCGTAGACCTGCTCGATGCCGACGCGGTCGGCGAGTTCGCCGAGCAGCGCCGCGCCCAGCCCGCCCATGCCGAAGGCGAAGCCGAAGAACAGCCCGCCGACCAGCCCGACCCGGCCGGGCAGCAGTTCCTGCGCGTAGACCAGGATCGCCGGCATGGCCGAGGCGAGGGTCAGGCCGATCGGCACCGTGAGCAGCACGGTCCAGAGAAGGTTCGCGTGCGGCAGCGCCACCGTGAAGGGCAGCACGCCCACGATCGAGATCCAGATGACCACCTTGCGCCCGAAGCGGTCGCCGATCGGCCCGCCCAGCACGGTGCCGGCCGCCACGGCGCCCAGGAAGACGAACAGGTAGATCTGCGCCTCCTGCACCGACACTCCGAAGCGATGCAAAAGATAGAACGTATAGTAGGACGTGAAACTCGCCATGTAGAAGTATTTCGAGAAGATCAGCCCCAGCAGGATCGCCACCGTGCCAACGATCCGGCCGCGCGACAACGCACCCTGGGGGCTCGCCCCGCTCCGGCGCAAGCGGGATGCGCCGCGGGCGAGGCGATCGCGGTACCAGCGCCCGACGAGGCTCAGCACCACGAAGCCGGCGAGCGCCGCGAGGGCGAAGAGCGCGATGCTGCGCTGGCCGTGCGGCACCACGATGAAGGCCGCCAGGAGCGGACCGAGCGCCGTCCCGGCATTGCCGCCGACCTGGAACACCGACTGCGCGAGACCGTAGCGCCCGCCCGAGGCGAGGCGGGCCACCCGCGACGCCTCGGGATGGAAGATCGCCGAGCCGGTGCCGACCAGCGCCGCCGCCGCGAGCAGGACCGCGAAGCTCGACGCTTGCGAGAGGAGCAGCAGCCCCGAGAGCGAGACCAGCATGCCGCAGGCGAGCGAGAACGGCAGCGGGTGCCGGTCCGTGAGCAGCCCGACCATCGGCTGGAGCAGCGAGGAGGTGAGCTGGAAGCCGAGCGTCAGCAGGCCGATCTGGCCGAAATCGAGGGCATAGGCCTGCTTGAGCAGCGGATAGATCGCCGGCAGAAGCGACTGGACCAGGTCGTTGAGGAGATGCGACAGGCTCAGGCCCGCGAGCACCGCGGCGGCCGGACCGGCCGGTGGCGGCGGCGACGCCCGCACCTCGCCCGGCATCCCGCCCCCGCTCGCCCGCGCATCCATCCGACAACCGCCCCTCTCGCGATCCTCCGACCCGGCTTCTCTACACCGGCGGCGCCCCTCGGGCTCCGCTGGCCGCCGCAGGGCAGGGTTGCCGCGCGCGGCACAGCCGTCGCGGCCCGGCGCTTGCCCCGATGGTTCCGCCCGGCCGGCGCGACCCGCGAAAGCGTCCTGTTTCGGCACGGGCGGCCCAGCGCGGCACAGCAGGCAGACGACGCGGCCCATGCGACACGAGCGGTTCCCGACCTTCGTCACACCCGGCCCGACCAGGCCCGAGCGGCGCGCCATCTGGACCGCGCTGCTGCCGCGCCGCCGCCGCGGCGCCAAGCGGCTCGCCATCGGTGGCGCGGCGGCGCTGGCCGACCTCGCGGTGATCGTCGCGACGGGTCTGGCGGCCCACCTCCTCTATCACCTGCCCTTCGCCGAAGGGGCGGTTCCGCTCGCCTCGACCCTGCAGGTCGCCCTGCTCCTCGGCCTGCTCGTCCTCGTGCCCAACGTGGCGCGCGGGGAGTACAGCATCGAGGCCTGCCTGTCGGGCCAGCCGCACCTGCGCCGCACCGCCACCCTGTGGCTCGTCGCCTGGACGCTGGTGCTCCTCGTCGGCTTCCTCACCAAGACGAGCGGCGAGTTCTCGCGGGTGGTAGCGGTGGCCTATTGCCTGGCCGGACTGCCGCTGCTGCTCGGCACCCGGATCCTGACCCTGCGCCTCGTGCAGCGCCTCGTCACGGCGCGCTCGGACACGGCCCGCCGCGTCCACTTGGTCGGCTACGAGGACGACATCCGGAGTTTTTACGCGACCCACGACAGCGCGGCGCTCGGCCTGCGGGTGATCGGGGCGAGCTACCTGCGCGCGCCGCCCCCCGGCGCGGACGAGGCGGCGCGCCGTCGCCAGTTCGGCGAGGACCTCGACCTCGCGGTGTCGGTGGTGCGCTTCCTGCGCCCCGACGACCTCTTCGTCCTCGTGCCCTGGAGCGACGGCGAGGACGTGGAGCGCTGCGTCGACGCCTTCCTGCGCGTCCCGGCCGCGCTCCACCTGCGGCCCGGACGGGTGATGGACCGGTTCGCGGATCTGCGCCTCGCGCGGGTCGGGCGGCTCACCGGCATCAATGTCGGGGGGGCGCCCCTGAGCCTGCTCGACGTGGCGCTCAAGCGCGCCTTCGACCTCGTCCTGGCGAGCACCGGGCTGGTGCTGCTCTCACCGCTGCTGATGCTGATCGCGATCCTGATCCGGCTCGACAGCCCCGGCCCCTGCCTCTTCCGGCAGAAGCGCCACGGCTTCAACCAAGAGGCGTTCTCGGTGTTCAAGTTCCGCAGCATGCGGACCGAGGCGGGCGCGACCTTCCGGCAGGCGACCCGGGGCGACGACCGCATCACCCGGGTGGGCCGCTTCCTGCGCCGCTCCAACCTCGACGAGCTGCCCCAGCTCCTCAACGTGATCCGGGGCGACATGTCCCTCGTCGGCCCGCGGCCCCACGCGCTCGCCCACGACCGCAGCTTCGAGCGGCGCATCGCGCTCTACGCCCGGCGCCACAACGTGCGCCCCGGCATCACCGGCTGGGCGCAGGTCAACGGCCTGCGCGGCGAGACCCTCACCGATGCCGACATGCAGCGCCGCGTCGAGCACGACCTCCACTACATCGACAACTGGTCGCTCTGGTTCGACATCCAGATCATCGCGATGACGGTCTTCGCCCGCAGCGCCTTCCGCAACGCCTACTGAGGGCGTCCCGTCACGGGACGGTCAAGGAACTCTGGTTCATACTCGACCCCTCCGGCGGATGACGACCAGGGGGACGACCATGAGCGAGCGGATGACCCTGACGCGGCGCGAGACCGTGGCGGGCGCCGCCGCCCTCGCGCTGCTGCCGCAGGGCGCGGGAGCGCAGGGCGCCGGACCAGTCACCGGCCAAGTCACCGGAATCGTCTACGAGGACCGCGGCGGCCTCGGCCGGCAGGGACCGGGCGATCCCGGCATCCCGGACGTGCTGGTGTCGAACGGGCGCGAGGTGGCGCGCACGGACGCCGAGGGGCGCTACACGCTGCCGGTGACGGACGAGACGGTGATCTTCGTGATCAAGCCCACCGGCTACGCCCTGCCGTGCGACGCCGACAACATCCCGCGCTTCTCCTACATCCACCAGCCGGCCGGCAGCCCGGCCTCCCTGAACCTGCGCTACCGCGGCATCGCGCCCACCGGGCCGCTGCCGGCCTCCGTCGATTTCGGCCTCACGCGCAGCGAGGAGCGCGGCGACTTCGACGTGATCCTGTTCACCGACCCGCAGCCGGAGAGCCACGCCGAGCTCGGCTTCGTGCGCGACACGGCGGTCACCCGCGCGCTCGGGCTCGGCGCCGCCTTCGGGATGACCACCGGGGACGTGCTGTTCGACGACCTCTCGCTCTACCCGCGCCAGAACCGGATCGTCGGGCGGGTCGGCATCCCGTGGTTCCACATCGGCGGCAACCACGACCTCAACTTCGAGGCGCCGGACGCCCGCCACAGCCGCGAGACCTTCAAGCGGGTCTTCGGCGCGCCGGCCTACGCCTTCCAGTACGGCGGCGTGCTCTTCCTGATGCTCGACAACGTGAACTACCTGGGTGCTGCCACCGGCACCCCGGCGCGGGGCGGGCGCTACGAGGGCCGCATCGGCGAGCGGCAGCTCGCCTTCGTGGAGGCGGTGCTGCGCGAGACGCCCCGCGACCGGCTGGTCGTGGTGGCGATGCACGTGCCGCTCCTCACCGACATGGATCCCGACAGCCCCGGGATCAACACGGTGGACCGGGCGGCCCTGCTGCGGCTGCTCGCGGACCGGCTGAGCTTCAGCGTGGCGGGCCACACTCACACGACCGAGCACCACTACCTCGACGCGTCGGGCCGGCGCGTGGCGGAGGGCGCGGACGGACACCACCACCACGTGCTCACCGCCGTCTCCGGCTCGTGGTGGAGCGGCCCGGCCGACCGGCGCGGCATCGCCACCGCCGACAGCCGCGACGGCACCCCGCACGGCTTCCACGTGCTCAGCATCACGGGGGCGGCGACCTACACCACCCGCTACGTGCCGGCGAGCGACGATGCCGGCCGCCAGATGCGGATCCTGCTGGAGAGCCAGTTCCACACGGACGACCTCGGGCGGCTGCCCGAGACGCGGCTCAACGAGCTTTTTGGCTCGCCCGTGCCGGCCGAGAGCGTGGGCGCCACCGACCTCGTCGTGAACCTCTTCGACGGCGGCCCGCGCAGCCGGGTGCGCTACCGGATCGCCGACGGCCCGTGGCAGGCGATGACGCGGGTGCGCCGGACGGACCCGTTCGTCGCGGCGCTCTACGCGCGCTTCGCGGCGAGCAAGAAATCCTGGGTGAAGGCCGAGCCGTCCTCCCACATCTGGACCGCCCGCCTGCCCGCCGGCGTGACGCCGGGCTGCCACCGCCTCACCGTGGAAGCCACCGACGAGTACGGCCGCCTCCATCGGGACGGGATGGTGCTGGAGTTGTCGGGCGGGGAGGGGATGCCCGGCCGCAGGACCTGAGGGCGGGCTCCGACAGACCTCCGCCGCCGCCTCAGCCACCGCCGGATGGACAGGGGCGGAGAACCCTTCTCCCGTGCGGGAGAAGGGCATGGGGATCGAAGATCCCACATGAGGGTCCCGGGAGGGAGCCGCAGTGAAGTGCTGAGGGTAGTGAGGGGAGCGGGACGGTTCTGATTCAAGCACGTTGTGTCGTGCTGGTCGCGGCAGCGTTCCGCCTTCCTGCGCCCCCCTCCCGGGACCCTCACGCGGGATCTTCGATCCCCTACCTCTCTCCCGCACGGGAGAGGGGATCCCGCGCTACCCGCGTGTCCTGGAACGTGCCGACGACGAGTCGCTCTACAGCCGCTTGGGGAAGTTGATCACCGCGTCACCGACGGCGTCCACCGTCTCCTTGATGGCGCGCCCGGCCGGCGCGAAGTCGGGGACCGGGAGGCCCAGGAAGGTCTTCTGCTCGGGCTCGGCCGGTGCCACGGGAGCGGTGGGCTCCGCCGAGGCGGTCTTGGTGCGCTCGGGCGCGGGCTTCTCGCGGCGCGCGACCGGCTTCGCCGCGGGTTTCGGCGCAGGCTTCGGATCGGCCTTGGCGGCCACCGCCTTCGCGGGCTTGGCGGGTGCCGGCTCGGCCGCCGCCTCGACGGGCCTGGCGGGCGCCGGTTCGGGCGCCGCGGCAGCAGGCGGAACCGGGGGCATCTCGACGGGCGCGATGGCGGCGGCCTTGACGGCCGGGGCGGGCGGCGGAACGGCGGCCTCGCTGCGCGCCACCGGAGGCGCGGGCGGATCCTTGGGCGCGACGGGCTCGGGCTTGGGAGGCGCGACGGTGCCGGTCACGAGGCCGTCCGGCGGGCTCGCGGGGGCCGGGGCTGCGGCAGGGGACGGCAGAGAAGGGGGCGGCGGAGCCGCGGAAGCGGGCGTCGCGGGCGGGATCGCCACCACGCGCACCGGGGTCTCGCCCTTGAGGGCCGGCAGCCCGTCCTTGATCTCGGGCATCTCGGCCACCGGCCCGATGCGGATGCCGGGGTTCGGCGGCGCCAACATGGTCTTCACCGCCGGGTAGGCGGCGAGCGCGATCCCGCCGCAGGCGGCCAGCCCGAGTCCGGCCATCGCGGCCAACAGCGCAGGGCGGCGCGACATGGGCCGCTCCAGCGCCTGCGCGCGCCGCTCCGACGGATCGATCTCGACGGACATCATGCTCCGCTCCCGTATCTCGTCTACCGCACCGAAGACAGGCGCGGCGAATCAGGCGCGAATTTGTCAAGAACCGCCCGATTGTCGGGAAATAGCCGTGACAACTCACGAATTCGTTAGCGATCGGGCTCGGCGGCGCGTCCGGGGCGTTCAACCCGGGCCTGTCCGCCCCTATCTTGCGTCGTATGCAATGGACGGACGAGGGCCTCGTGCTCGGGGCGCGGCGGCACGGGGAGACGAGCGTCGTCCTCGAACTGATGACGGCCGAGCACGGACGGCATCTCGGCCTCGTGCATGGCGGACGCTCGCGCCGGATGCAGCCGGTGCTGCAGCCCGGCAACCTCGTGCGGGCGGTGTGGCGGGCGCGCCTCGACGAGAGCCTGGGCCAGTTCACGGTCGAGCCGCTGGAGAGCGCGGCCGGGCGGCTGATGGCGTCGCGGCTCGCCCTCTACGGCCTGTCGCACGCGGCCGGGCTGCTGCGGCTGCTGCCGGAGCGAGACCCGCATCCGGGCCTGTTCGCGGCCGCCCGCATCCTCGTCGCGCACCTGCACGATGCCGGCATCGCGCCGCCCCTGATGGTGCGGTTCGAGCTCGCGGTCCTGGCCGAGCTCGGCTACGGGCTCGACTTATCGGCCTGCGCGGCCACCGGCTCCAACGCCTACCTCGCCTACGTCTCGCCCCGGAGCGGGCGCGCGGTGAGCGCGGCGGCGGGCGAGCCCTGGCGCGACCGGCTGCTGGCGCTGCCCGACTTCCTCGTCGACCGCGAGGCGGGCGGCACCGGTGCCACGCCGACGCCGCGCGACGTTCGTCAGGGATTTACCTTGACGGGATATTTCCTCGATCAGCACGTCTGGCAGCCGCGCGGCCTCACGGCTCCGGAGGAGCGGGAGCGATTCGTCGCACTCGGGACCGCAGAAGCGGGCTGATGTTCGTGTTATGTTCCGGCTTTCCAGCCGACCACTGACAAGTAGACGGGTTTCATGGGCAAGCCGTTCGAGCCGCCGTCCGACCGCGACGGAATCGAGAACGTCGCGCTGAAGGCGGCGCTGGAGGAGCGCTACCTCGCCTACGCGCTCTCGACGATCATGCACCGCGCGCTGCCGGACGCGCGCGACGGGCTCAAGCCCGTGCACCGGCGCATCCTCTACGGGATGCGCCTGCTGCGCCTCGACCCGACCGCCGCGTTCAAGAAATGCGCGAAGATCGTCGGCGACGTCATGGGCGACTTCCATCCCCACGGCGACCAAGCGATCTACGACGCCCTGGTGCGCCTCTCGCAGGATTTCGCGCAGCGCTACCCGCTCGTCGACGGCCAGGGCAATTTCGGCAACATCGACGGGGACGGACCGGCCGCCTACCGCTACACCGAGGCGCGCCTGACGGAAGTGGCGCGGCTCCTCCTCGATGGCATCGACGAGGACACGGTCGATTTCCGCCCGAGCTACAACGGCGAGAAGGACGAGCCGGTCGTCCTGCCGGCGGCCTTTCCGAACCTGCTCGCCAACGGCTCGCAGGGCATCGCGGTCGGCATGGCGACCTCGATCCCGCCCCACAACGCCGCCGAACTCTGCGACGCGGCGCTCTACCTGATCACGCATCCGGCCGCGACCTCCGAGCAGCTCACCACCTTCGTGAAGGGGCCCGACTTCCCCACCGGCGGCATCGTGGTGGATTCGGCCGCGTCGATCGCCGAGGCCTACCGCACCGGCCGCGGCTCCTTCCGGGTGCGGGCGCGCTGGACCAGGGAGGATCTCGGTCGCGGCGCCTGGAACGTGATCGTCACGGAGATCCCCTACGGGGTGCCGAAGGCGCGGCTCATCGAGAAGATGGCCGAGCTTCTCACCGAGAAGAAGCTGCCGCTGCTCGCCGACGTGCGGGACGAATCCGCCGAGGACGTGCGGGTCGTGCTGGAGCCGCGCTCGCGCACGGTCGATCCCGTCGTGCTGATGGAGTCGCTCTTCCGGCTCACCGAGCTGGAGAGCCGCTTCTCCCTCAACATGAACGTGCTGATGAACGGGCAGGTGCCCCGGGTCGTCGGCCTGGCGGAGGTGCTGCGCGAGTGGCTGGACCATCGCCGCTCCGTGCTGCAGCGGCGCTCGCGCTTCCGCCTCGGCCAGATCGAGCGGCGCCTGGAGATCCTGGGCGGGTTGCTCATCGTCTATCTCGACCTCGACCGGGTGATCCAGATCATCCGCGAGGAGGACGAGCCGAAGGCCGAGCTGATGCGGGTCTTCACCCTCACGGAGCTGCAGGCCAACGCCATCCTGGACACCCGGCTGCGCTCCCTGCGCAAGCTGGAGGAGATGGAGCTGAAGCGCGAGCACACGGCGCTGACGGCCGAGAAGGCCGAGATCGACGCGCTGCTCGGGTCCGACGCGCTGCAATGGAAGGCGATCACCGCGCAGGTCCGGGCGGTGAAGAAAACCTTCGGCCCCGAGACCGCGCTCGGGCGCCGCCGCACGACGCTGGAAAACCCGCCCGACACCTCCGACATCGACCTCGCCGAGGCGATGATCGAGCGCGAACCGGTCACCGTGATCGTCTCGCAGAAGGGCTGGATCCGGGCGCTCAAGGGGCACGTCGCCGACCTGTCGGGCGTGCAGTTCAAGGGCGACGACGCGCTGAAGCTGAGCTTCCCGACCGAGACCACCGCCAAGATCTTGGTCCTGTCCTCAAACGGCAAGGTCTTCACACTCGACGCCGCCAAGCTCCCGGGCGGACGCGGCTTCGGCGACCCGATCCGCCTGATGGCGGATCTCGACGACGGGGCCGAGATCGTGACGGCGTGGCCCTACCGGGCGGGCGCCAAGCTGCTCATCGGCACGAGCGACGGGCGCGGCTTCACCACCGCCTCGGACGGGCTCGTGGCCAACACCCGCAAGGGCAAGCAGGTCGTGGCCCTCGACGGCGCCGCGGTCACGACCCACTGCGTCGAGGTGGGGGAGGGGGACCACGTCGCGGCCTGCGGCGAGAACCGCCTGCTGGTGGTCTTCCCTCTCACCGAGATTCCCGAGATGGCCCGCGGCAAGGGCGTGCGCCTGCAGCGCTACCGCGAGAGCAGCCTCGCCTACCTGTCGGTGATCAAGCTCGCCGACGGGCTGACCTGGCCCGACAGCGCCGGGCGCACCCGCACCGTGGTGGGCGAGGAACTGGCCAAGTGGGTCGGCCACCGCGGCACGATCGGCGCCATGGCGCCGCGCGGCTTCCCGCGCAGCAACCGGCCGTAGGGTGGGACGCATGTCCCGCCCGCGCGGCGCATTCGTAGAGCGTGGGAATCCCTCTCCCTTGCGGGAGAGGGATTCCCACGCTTCATGTGGAGAGGCTGGCGATATCCGCCTGCAGGTCCGTCAGACCCAGGCGCCGCGCGCATCCTCCGCCGCCTGGCGGATCGCCGCGATGTTCGACGCGTAGGCGGCGGGACCGCCCTTGAAGGTGGCGGAGCCCGCGACCAGCGCGTTGGCGCCGGCCCGCACCACGGCGGGCGCGGTCTCGGCCGTGACGCCGCCATCGACCTCGATGTCGATGTCGCGCCCGCCCACCATCGCCCGCACCCGCGCCACGGTCTCGCAGACGGAGGGAATGAAGCTCTGGCCGCCGAAGCCCGGGTTGACGGTCATGCACAGCACGAGGTCGGCCATGTCGAGCACCGGCTCGACGAGGCTCGCGGGCGAGCCCGGGTTGATCGCCACACCCGCGCGCTTGCCCAGCGCCCGGATGGTCTGGAGCGAGCGGTGGAGATGGGGACCGGCCTCGGCATGGACCGTGATGATGTCGGCGCCGGCTTCCGCGAAGGCTTCGAGGTAGGGGTCCGCCGGTGCGATCATCAGGTGGACGTCGAAGACCGCATCGGTATGCGGGCGCAGGGCCTTCACCACGGCCGGACCGATGGTGAGGTTGGGCACGAAATGCCCGTCCATGACGTCGACATGCACCCAGTCGGCGCCGGCCGCGACCACGGCGCGGGTCTCCTCGCCGAGCCGGGCGAAGTCGGCCGAGAGGATCGAGGGGGCGATGACGAGGGGACGGAGCATGGGCGGGGCCTCCGCGCCGCCGACGGGCCTGGGACCGGCGCGCCCCGGCCCGGCCGATCGGCGCCGAACGGTCGGATCAGCGGCGGCGGAACTGGCTGCCACCGCGGAACGGCGGGCGCGGGCCGGACGAACGCTCATCCTTGTGACGGAAGACGAGCCGTCCCTTTTCCAGGTCGTAGGGCGACATCTCGACGGTGACGCGGTCGCCGGCCAGAGTCTTGATGCGGTTCTTCTTCATCTTGCCGGCCGTGTAGGCCACGATCTCGTGACCCTGGTCGAGTTGCACGCGGTAGCGCGCGTCCGGCAGGATCTCGAGCACGAGACCCTCGAACTGCATCAGCTCTTCCTTCGCCATCCATACTCTCCACCCGGCGGCCGTCGCGTGCGGCGCTCCGGGAGCGATCAATCGAAATCCAGCGCGAGGCGGTCGAGGCGAGGAGCACGGCACGGGGGAGCCGGAGGCTTGAGGCCTGCGAACGCGACTGTGCATGTAAGGTGGGGCGCAGGCTCGCGCAAGCCATGCCGGTGAGGTATCCGGCCGGCTGTCAACACCTGTTCAATCCGAGGTGGAAGAGCGCGGACAGCTTGGGGAACCCTTCTCCCGTGCGGGAGAAGGGCATGGGGATCGAAGATCCCGCACGGGATCAGAGATCCCCTGCCCCTCTCCCGCAAGGGAGAGGGGTTCCGGTGCGCTATGAGCTTACTGGGTCGGGATCTCGTTCCCAGTGTAGTCGATGCGGCCGTCGTTGCCCTTCTTCCACATGTACATCACGTAGTCGGGACGGGTGATGTCGCCCTTCTTGTCGTACGAGATGTCGCCGATCACGGTCCTGAACGCCTTGCCCGAGTGCATGACGTCGGCGACCTTCTTGCCATCGGTGGACTTGGCGTCCTCCATCGCCTGCTTGAGGATCTGCACGGCGGCGTAGGAGTAGAGCGTGTAGGCCTCGGGGTCGTAGTTGCGGGCCTTGAAGGCCGCGACCACGTCCTTGGCGTTGGGATTCTTGCGGGCGTCGGGCGAGAAGGTCATCAGCGTGCCGTCCGAGCCCGGGCCGGCGATCTGCGCGAACTCCTTGTCGGTGATGCCGTCGCCGCTCATCAGCGGGGCGTTGAGGCCCTGGTCGCGCATCTGGCGCACGATCAGGCCAGCTTCGGTGTGCAGGCCGCCGAAATACACCACGTCGGCCTTGGCCTGCTTCAGCTTCGAGACCAGGGCCGAATAATCCTTCTCGCCCGGGTTGATGCCCTCGAACAGCACGTCCTTGCCGCCCTTGGCCTTCAGCGACTTCAGGGTCTCGTCGGCGAGGCCGCGGCCGTAGGGCGTCTTGTCGTGCACGAAGGCGATGTTCTTGCCCTTGAAGTTCTGGGCGAGGTAGCCGCCCGCCACCGCGCCCTGCTGGTCGTCGCGGCCGCAGGTGCGGAAGGTGTTCCAGAGCTTGCGCTCGGTGAATTTCGGGTTGGTCGAGGCCGGGGTGATCTGCACGATGCCGGATTCGGCGTAGATCTCGGAGGCCGGGATCGACACGCCCGAGTTGAAGTGGCCGACCACCGCCTTGACGCCCTCGGCCGCGAACTTGTTGGCCACCGAGACGCCCTGCTTGGGATCGGCCGCGTCGTCGGCGACCACGAGCGTGATCTTCTGCCCGTTGATGCCCCCGGCCTTGTTGATGTCGGCCACCGCCTGCTCGGCGCCGTTCTTGAGCTGCGCGCCGAAGGCGGCGCTGGAGCCCGTCAGCGGGCCGGCGACCCCGATCTTGATTTGCGCCTGAGCCGTGCCCGCCCAGGCAAGGCCGGCCGCCAGGGCGAGACCGGGCAACAGCGTGCGTTTCATCGGTGTACTCCTCTGGATCAGACGTCTCGGTCTTGGTGGGCCGCCTCGCGGCCGTGGGCCCGGAGATTCCCCCGGAACTCGTGAAGTCTCGCGCGCCGCAGGCCCGAAGTCACGGCGGAAATCGGCCTCAGGCGGAGGCGCGCGGGCGCCAGCCGAAAAGGCCCGCGCGCTCGTAGAGCCAGCGGTACTGCGTGGTCATCTGGCGGGCGCGCGTGGCGCGGAAGCCCGCCGAGCCGATGAGGAGCAGCACCGCCGCGTCGACCGCGTAGAAGTGCGGCGACACGAACGTGCCCTGGAACAGGGCGAAGTGGATGAAGCGCACCGCGACCCCGAGCAGGAGCAGCGCCAGCACGCATTGCCAGTAGGGCCGCCAGCCCAGCGCGATGCCGCGCGCCATCATCCAGGCGGCCCAGCCCCCCATCACCACCGTGACGAGGAGGAAGAGCCAGATCGTGCTCTCCTCGTAGAGAATGCCCTGCACGGTACTCACCCTGCTGCGGATGCGAGGCTCAATGCCGGCCGCCTTCGAGGTAGGCAGCCTTCACGGAGGGATCGTCGAGGAGCTGGCGCCCGGTGCCGCTCATGGTGATCGTGCCCGTCACCATCACGTAGCCGCGGTGCGCGAGCTTGAGCGCGTGGTAGGCGTTCTGCTCGACGAGGAAGACCGTCATGCCGTCGCGCTCGTTGAGGTCCTTGATCACCGAGAAGATCTGCTTGACCACGAGCGGCGCGAGGCCGAGCGAGGGCTCGTCGAGGAGCAGCAGCCGCGGCCGGCTCATCAGCGCGCGGGCGATGGCGAGCATCTGCTGCTCGCCGCCCGACATGGTGCCGCCGCGCTGGTGCAGGCGCTCCTTCAGGCGCGGGAAGAGGGCGCAGACCCGCTCCAGATCCTGCGCGAAATGCGCCCCGCCGTTCACGGCGGCCCCCATCTGCAGGTTCTCGTAGACGGTCATGCGCGGGAAAATCCGCCGGCCCTCGGGCGATTGCGCGAGGTTGAGCCGGGCGATCTCGTGGGTCGGCATCCGGGTGATGTCCCGGCCCGCATAGGTGATGCTGCCCTCGCGCGCCCGCGGGTTGCCGAAGATCGTCATCATCAGGGTCGACTTGCCGGCCCCGTTCGCGCCGATGAGGGTGACGATCTCGCCCTCGTTCACGTCGAGGTCGACGCCCTTGAGGGCGATGATGTTGCCGTAGAAGGTCTTCACGCCCCGCACGCTGAGCAGCGGGGTGCTGGCGCCGGAGGCGAAGGCGGGCCGGTCGGCCGGCAGCGGCGTGGCGGCGCTCACGGGGCGGACCTCGCGGTGGCGATCCCGGCGCCGATCAGCAGGCTGCCGCCGAGCCGGTTGAACAGCCGCACCCGGTCCGCCCGGCCGAACAGGAAGCGGGCGCGCCCGGCCAGGACCGCGTACGCGAGGGCGTTGAGGCTGGCGATGGCCAGGAAGGTGGCCTCGAAGACCGCCATCTGGGACACGAGATCGCTCCGCGGATCGAGGAACTGGGGCAGGAAGGCGATGAAGAAGGTGAGGCTCTTGGGGTTGAGCGCCGTCACCAGCCAGACATGGGCGGCCATGCGCAGGGCCGGCCCGCCCTCACGCGGGTGCGCCTCCAGCCGGCCGCCCGCCCGCCAGAGCCGGAGGCCGAGCCAGACGAGGTAGGCCGCGCCGAGCCACTTGAGCAGCGTGAACAGGGTCGCGGAGGCGGCGAGCACCGCGCCGAGACCGAGCAGCGAGAGCGTCATGGCGGTGGCGTCGCCGAGCGCGACCCCGGCCACCGCCGGCAAGGCCGTGCGCCAGCCGCGCCCGAGCGCGTAGGACACGACCAGCAAAATGGTCGGCCCGGGGATCATCACCAGGACGGCCGAGGCCGCCGCGAAGGCCAGCCACGTCTCGACGCTCATACGCCCACCTCGGCCTCGACGGCCTCGACCTCCTCGTCCTCGACGCCGAGATAGGCGGCGATGACGCTCTGGTCGCTCTGCACCTCGGCGGGGGTGCCGTCCGCGATCTTGGTGCCGTAATCGAGCACCACGACGTGGTCGGAGATCTCCATCACCACCGACATGTCGTGCTCGATCAAGAGCACCGAGGTGTCGTCGTCGCGGATCGAGCGCAGCAGGTCGTTGAGCTGGCCCGATTCGCGCGGGTTGAGGCCGGCAGCGGGCTCGTCGAGGCAGAGCAGCACCGGGTCGGTGCACATGGCCCGCGCGATCTCCAGCCGGCGCTGGTCGCCGTAGGGCAGGTCGCCCGCCGGGTCGTCGGCCCGGTGCAGCAGGTTGATGCGGGTGAGCCACCCCACCGCCTTCTCGACGGCGGCGGCTTGCGCCCGGCGGAAGCCCGGCAGGCCGATGAGCCCCGCCAAGGTGTAGCCGGAGGCCAGCATCAAGGGGTTGTGCTGCGCGACGAGCAGGTTCTCGAGCACCGTCATGCCGGTGAACAGCCGGATGTTCTGGAAGGTGCGGGCCACCCGCGCGCGGCGGTTCACCTGGAACCCCGGCTGGCGCTCCAGCAGGTACTCCGCCCCGTCGCGGTGGCGGAGCGTCATCATGCCCTCGGTCGGCTTGTAGAAGCCGGTGATGCAGTTGAAGACCGTGGTCTTGCCGGCACCGTTGGGGCCGATCAGCCCGGTGATGTCGCCGCGCCCGACCCGGAACGAGAGGTCGTTGACGGCCACGAGGCCGCCGAAGCGCATGGTGAGGTGCTCGACGGTCAGCACCGGGTCGGCGAGCCGGGGAGAGGCGCTCATCAGCCGTGCCCCTCCTTCACGAGCGAGCCCGAGATGGCCTTGCGCTCCTTGAGCACCACCGAGGGCGAGCGTTCGGAGATCAGGCCGCGCGGGCGCCAGATCATCATCACCACCATGGCGAGGCCGAACAGCAGCAGGCGGTACTCGTTGGGGTCGAAATGGTCGCCGAACACGGGCTTGAGGAAGTCGAGGTTGCGCAGGAGTTCCGGGCCGCCGACCATCGCGACCGCGGCGATCGCCACGCCGATCTGGCTGCCCATGCCGCCGAGCACCACGATGGCGAGGATGATCGCGCTCTCCAGGAAGTTGAAGCTCTCCGGGCTGACGAAGCTCTGGCGCACCGCGAAGAACGAGCCCGCGAAGCCCCCGAACATGGCGCCGAGCGCGAAGGCGGTGAGCTTGGTGTTGGTGGTGTTGATGCCGAGGGAGCGGCAGGCGATCTCGTCCTCGCGCAGGGCCTCCCAGGCCCGGCCGATCGGCAGACGGCGCAGGCGCAGCGTCACGAGGTTCGTGACGAGCGCCAGCACGAGGATGAGGTAGTAGAGGAAGACCACCCGGTGCATCGGGCTGAACTCGATGCCCAGCGCCGACGCGAACCCGCCCTCGCCCGCCGTGAAGGGCAGGCCGAAGAAGGTGATGCGCGGGATCGACGAGATGCCGGCCGCGCCGCCGGAGAAATCCGACCAGTTGATGAGCACGAGGCGGATGATCTCGCCGAAGGCGAGGGTCACGATGGCGAGGTAGTCGCCGCGCAGCCGCAGGACCGGGAAGCCGAGGATCATGCCCCAGAGCGCCGCGAACAGGCCGGCGAGCGGCAGGCAGATCCAGAACGACAGGCCGAAGGTGGTGGAGAGCAGCGCGTACGAGTAGGCGCCCACTGCGTAGAAGGCGACGTAGCCGAGGTCGAGGAGCCCGGCGAGGCCCACCACGATGTTGAGGCCCCAGCCCAGCATCACGTAGGTGAGGATCAGGATGCCGAGGTCGATCCAGTAGCGCGACTCGCTCAAGCCCCCGGTGCCGAGCGTGGCGAGCAGCGGGAAGGTCAGCGCCACGCCGAGGAAGAGCGGCAGGCCGAAGCGGGAGAGGGATTGGGCGGCGTTCGGCGCCGCATCGACCGCCTCGGTGGCCTGCCGGGGCGAAGGCGTCAGCGCCCGGCGCGCGTCGCGGTTGGCCAGGATCAGGCGCTGCGCGAGGCGGGCGACGAAGACGATGCCACACAGGATCGTTACCAGCCCCCAGCGCGGGGTGAGGTCGAGGGCGCTCGTGGCGCTCAGGTCCGTGCGGTAGGCCACGATCGGGACGCAGAGCCCGAAGGTGACGAGCGCGAAGAGCAGCGCGTCCTTGACGATGGCCTGGAGGTCGAGGGCCGGGCGGGCGGCGGGGGCCGCCGCGAGGGCGGGGGCGGGGGCGCTCATCAGACCTTCTCGACCTCGGGCCGGCCGAGGATGCCGGAGGGCATGAAGATCAGCACGATGGCGAGGATCGAGAACGCCGCCACGTCCTTGTACTCGATGGAGAAGTAGGCCGACCAGAAGGTCTCCACGAGGCCGATGATCAGCCCGCCGAGCACCGCGCCCGGCAGGCTGCCGATGCCGCCCAGCACCGCCGCCGTGAAGGCCTTCACGCCGGGCACGAACCCGTCCGAGAACGACACCACGCCGTAGTAGAGGAGGTAGAGGGTGCCGGCGACGGCGGCGAGCGCGGCGCCGAGCACGAAGGTGAGCGAGATGGTGCGGTCGACGTCGATGCCGAGCAGCGCCGCCATCTTGCGGTCCTGCTCGCAGGCGCGCTGCGCGCGGCCGAGCGAGGTGTGCTGCACGAGGTACCAGAAGCCCGCGAGCAGCACGGCGGTCGTCACCATGATGACGATCTGCCGGTAGGAGAGGGCGACCGCGTAGCCGTTGCGCTCGAACAGCACGATCACCTCCCGCATCATCGGCGGGGTCGGCTTGTTGCGGGCGCCCTGCACCACCTGCACGAAGTTCGACAGGAAGATCGAGACGCCGATGGCCGAGATCAGCGGCGCGAGGCGGAACGAGCCGCGCAGGGGGCGATAGGCGATGCGCTCGATCGACCAGCCCCAGAGCGCGGTGAGCGCCATCGCGATGATCATCACCAGGATCAGCGCCACCACCACCGAGGCGATGCCCAGGAACGTGGTCAGGATCAGAAAGGCGATCAGCGCGATGAAGGCGGAGAGCATGAACACGTCGCCGTGCGCGAAGTTGATCATGCCGATGATGCCGAACACCATCGTGTACCCGATGGCGATGAGGCCGTAGATCGACCCGAGCGTCAGCCCGTTGATGAGCTGCTGCGCGAAGACCTCCATGCGGATACACGCTCCCGTCCGGTCCGCCGCAGCGAACGCGCCTCCCGAGACCCTGGCCTCCGGCCCCTTCCCCGAGGGCCGGTATCGCTCAGGGGATTGTTCTGGCCGGAATTCTTGGCCTCGAGGAATTCCTTAGCAAGCGGCGCACCACTCCAGCAAGCGGCGCACCACTCCACAATCTGGCGAGGGCGGGGCGGCTGGCTTGGGCTTGGCCGCTTCGCTATCGTCGGACCAGACCCGCGGGGGAGACGCGCGATGGCGATGACGATGAACGGCGAGGTGGTGCTGCCTGCCGACCAGCAGACGGTGTGGGAAAAACTCAACGATCCCGAGGTGTTGAAGCGCTGCATCCCGGGCTGCGAGAGCCTGGAGAAGGTGGGGGACACCGAGCTGCAGGCCTCGGCCAAGATCGCGGTCGGCCCCGTCAAGGCGACCTTCAAGGGCAAGGTCACGCTCTCCGACATCGACCCGCCGAACGGCTACCGCATCTCGGGCGAAGGGCAGGGGGGTGTCGCGGGCTTCGCCAAGGGCGGCGCGGCGGTGCGGCTGGAGACGGTCGAGGGCGGCCAGACCAAGATGACCTACGACGTGGA
Organism: Methylobacterium oryzisoli; assembly: GCF_046557895.1. NCBI lineage: Bacteria > Pseudomonadati > Pseudomonadota > Alphaproteobacteria > Hyphomicrobiales > Methylobacteriaceae > Methylobacterium > Methylobacterium oryzisoli. The sequence continues at coordinate 23,749 of NZ_JBKIBX010000016.1, forward strand.
TGCCAGCGTCGGCGGCAAGCTCGCGCAGCTCGGCGGCCGGCTGATCAACGGCGTGGCCAAGAAGTACGCGGACACGTTCTTCGAGACCTTCGCCAAGGAGGTTCAGGGGGGCTGAAGCGAAGGCAGCCCCGTCTCGTGGGTGAGCGTCGGTCCCGTTCGCGCGACCGTGACGATCAAGGCGCGGGATCTCCTCTCCCCGCGTGCGGGGAGAGGGCTGCTTGCACGATAAGGTGCAAGCAGCGAGCCCGCAGGGCGAGGGTGAGGGGGCGTCTCAGGACAGAGCGCACCCAGAACCGCCCCCTCACCTTCGGCTGCCGCCTCGCTCTGCCGACGACAAGGTCGGCAGAGCCCTCTCCCCGCATGCGGGGAGAGGAGAACGTGCACGACCCGACGTGTGAATCCGCAAGCCCGTGCGGGAGAGGGGTAGGGGATCGAAGATCCCGCGTGAGGGTCCCGGGAGGGGGCAGCAAGTAGGCGGGACGCTGCCGCTACCAGCACTGAGGCTGGTTGCCGAACCTGAACTCTTCCGATCCCCTCACCGCGCTTTCCGCTTCACTGCGGCTCCCTCCCGGGACCCTCACACGGGATCTCCGATCCCCTGCCCCTCTCCCGCACGGGAGAGGGGTTCCCCGCGCTAGCCGCAGCCTCCTCGTCCTCCGGCACCACGTCCACCGCCACCTGCAGCGTCTGCGCGCCCGACCCGGCGATGATGCCCGCCACGGGGGCGACGTCGGCGTAGTCGCGCCCGCGGGCCACCACCACGTGGTCGTCCTCAACGCCGACGGCGTTGGTGGGGTCGAGGCCGTGCCAGCCGTCGCCGCACCACACCGAGACCCAGGCGTGGCTCGCATCCGCGCCCAAGAGGCGCGCCATGCCGGGCGGGGGCTTCGTGCGCAGGTAGCCGCTGACATAGGCCGCCGGCAGGCCGAGCCCGCGCAGGCCCGCGATCATGATGTGCGCGAAATCCTGGCAGACGCCGCGCCGGTGGGCAAAGGCGTCGGCGAGCGGGGTCGCCACGTCAGTGGCGGTGGCGTCGAAGGCGAAATCGGCCCGGATGCGCCGCATCAGGTCGACCGCCCCCGCATAGGCGCCCCCGCCCGGCGAAAAACTCGCCCGCGCGTAGTCGGTCACCTCCGGCACCACCGGCACGCGCCGGCTGGGGTTGGTGAAGTGCACCGGCGCGTCCGGGCCGAGGCTCGGAAAGGCGAGCGCCCGCTCGCGCACCGCCTCCCAGGACAGGCCCGAGGCGAGGTCCGGCAGCTGCCTGCGCTCCACCTCGACGCGCGAGAGCGCCTCGATGCGGAAGGCGTGGTGGGGCGCCTCCACGGCGAGGGACAGGGTGGCGTTGCCGAAGAAGTCGCGGCCGGTCTCGCGCCGGTGCGGGGCCGGGTCGATGGCGATCCGGTGAGAGAGCACCCGCTGCCCGTCGCCCTCGGCGGGGGTGAGCCGCAGGAGGCAGCGGGCCTGGGTCACCGGGTTGCGGTAGGCGTAGGCGGTGACGTGGCGCAGCCGGTAGATCACGCGAGAACCACCAGTCGCTCGGGCCGGGCGGCCTCCGAGCCGCCGGGAAAGTAGCGGGTCTCCACCGCCTCGGCGATCGCCCACAGGCGCTCCTCCCAGGCGGTCGCCACGTCCGGTCCGAGCGCGGCGGCCTCGGTGCCGGCGATCTCGCCCGCGAGGCTGCGCACCAGCCGGGTCTGGGGCTCGGGCAGCCCGTCCTGGCGCAGGGCCGGCAGGCCCGCGAGGTGCTCGGCGAGGCGCTCGACCTGGAACGCCACCGAGCGCGGGTTGTAGGGATCGAGCAGCACCATGTCGCGCACGGGGGCGAGCGCGACGCCGAGCAGGTAGCGCGCCCCGTAGGAGATGCGCGAATCGGCGAGATGCAGCAGCAGGCCGAGATCGTCCGCGGTGGCGTCCTGCGCCGCGAAGGTGCCGGCGAAGCGGCAGGTGTTGATCGCCCGTTCGAGGCGCCGGCCGATGTCGACGAAGGGCCAGCCGCCGGCCCGGTTCATGTTTTCCTGGGCGAGGCCCGAGAGGGCGGCGCCGAGTTCGAGCGCCCGCTCGGCCCGGTCCAGCCACTCGGCCTCCGAGCCGGCGGCCTCGGGCCGGTCGAGCACGTCGAGGAGCGCGCTCAGGCACCGCCACATCTCGACCGAGAGGCGCTCGCGCAGCGAGGCGGCGTTGCGCCGCGCCGCGAGCACGTGCGTGCGCGCCGAGCCCCAGGCCTCGCGGCCCGAGAGGGCGTGCGCGGCGAGCGCGGCGGCGGGCCCCGCCACCGTCGGCACCGCCCCCCAATCGTGCAGGAGGCCGCGCAGGCGCCGGCCCGTGCCCGCATCCGCCTCCGAGAGCGGCACCGTCCCGGCACCGCTGAGCAGGCAGACCGTGAGGCGCACCATCGCCTCGGCGCGCTCCAGGTAGCGCCCGAGCCAGAAGAGGCTGTCGGCGGCCCGGCTCGGCAGCAGGCCCGAGACGCGGCGCACCGGCGCCTGCTCCAGGCGCGGCAGCGGGGCGGTGGCCGGATCGGACGGCGCGTCGGCCAGCACCCAGACGTCGGCGGCCCGCACGCCCGTGCCCATCGCCACGGGCTGCACGTCCGGCTGCTCGGAGACCCGGCAGAAGCCCCCCGGCATCACCGCCCAGCCGCCCGGCGTGGCGGCGGCGAAGACCCGCAGCACGAAGGGGCGCGGCACCAGCCCCGGCCCGTCCCAGGCCGGGGCGGTGGAGAGCTGCACCGGCTCCTGGGCCACGAGGTCGCCCGGCCGGTCGTGCAGGATGGCGAGGAGGCGCGCGGTCTCCTCCGGGTCCCGCCTCCCGAAGGCGCGGGTGGTGAAGGCCCCCTGAGCGGGCGCGCTCGCGGGGCGCAGCGTCAGCGTGTCGGCCTGCGCCAGCACCGCGGCGCGCTGGGCGGGGTCGCCGCACCACCACGTGGCGAGGCCGGGCAGCCGCAGGGGCTCGCCGAACAGGTGCTCGGCCAGAGCCGGCAGGCAGGAGGCGAGCCAGCCGCCCTCGACGAGGCCCGCGCCCGGCATGTTGCCCATCACGCAGGCGCCGGCCTTCAGCGCCTCGACGAGGCCCGGCACGCCGAGCCGCGAGGCCGGGTTGAGGGAGAGCGGGTCGACGAAGTCGCCGTCGACGCGCCGCCACAGTACGTCGGCGCGCTTCAGCCCGGCCACCGTGCGGATGAAGAGCCGGCCGTCCTGCACCGCGAGGTCGTCGCCCTCGACCAGCGCGAAGCCGAGGTAGCGGGCGAGCACCGCCTGCTCGACGTAGGTGTCGCCGTAGGGGCCGGAGGTGAGCAGCGCGATGCGCGGCTCCGCCCGCTCGGCCGCCGCCGCGAGCCCGTTCCGGAAGGCCTGGAAGAACGGGGCGAGCGGGCGCACCGCCAGCGCCCCGTGCACCTCCGGCAGGGCGCGGGCCAGCACCATCCGGTTCTCCAGCGCGTAGCCGGTGCCGGAGGGGGCCTGGGTGCGGTCGGCGAGCACCCGCCAGCGCCCGTCCGGCCCGCGCGACAGGTCGGCGGCGTAGAGGTGGAGCTGGCGCCCGCCGCCGGGCTGGCGCACCCCGTGCAGGGGGCGCAGGAATTCCGGGCTCGCCGCCACCGCGGCGGCCGGGATCAGGCCGGCGGCGACGAGGTGGGCCTCGCCGTAGAGGTCGGCGAGCACGGTCTCCAGCAGGCTCGCGCGCTGCGCCACGCCCGCGGCGATCTCGGCCCACTCGCGGCCCTCGATCAGGAGCGGCAGCACGCCGAGCGGCCAGTCGCGCTCGGCGGCCTCGCCGTAGACGCGGTAGGCCATGCCGGAATTGTGGATGTGGCGCTCGGCCGCCGCGAAGCGGGCCGACACCTCGTCCTCGGCGAGGTCCGCGAGCCGGTCCAGAAATCGGTCCCAGGCCGGGCGGACCGCGCCGTCCGGGCCGACCATCTCGTCCGGCACGCCGGGCAGCGGCCGATAGGCCGCGCACCAGCGCGCGCGCCGCTCCTGCCGGGTCGCGTCGCCCGACGCCTCGCCGGTCTCCCGCAGGGCGAGCGGCGCGGCGGCGCTCATCGCGGCGTCGGCGTCCGCAGGTCGAGGGTGAGGGGAAATTCCCGCCGCGGCTCCTCCGGCGCCAGCGTCACGCGGCCCGGGGTGTGGCCGTGCTCTTGGAACCGGGCGAGGCGGCGCCCCTCGGCCTCGTAGGTGTTGACCGGGAAGGTCTCGTAGTTGCGCCCGCCCGGATGGGCGACGTGGTAGGTGCAGCCGCCGATCGCCCGCCCGCTCCAGGTATCGACGATGTCGAAGGTGAGCGGCGAGTGCACCGGAATCGTGGGGTGCAGGGCGGAGGCCGGCTGCCACGCCTTGAAGCGCAGGCCAGCCACCGCCTCGCCGGAGCGGCCGGTCTCGGTGAGCGGCAGGCGCCGGCCGTTGCAGGTGACCACGTGCCGGCTCGGCACGAGGCCCTCGACGCGCACCTGCAGGCGCTCGACCGAGGAATCGACGTAGCGCACGGTGCCGCCCGAGCCGCCCTCTTCACCCAGGACGTGCCAGGGTTCGAGCGCTTGACGCAGTTCGAGCGTCACGCCCCCGTGCGCGACGGAGCCGTAGCGCGGGAAGCGGAACTCGGCCTGCGCCTCGTACCACGCCGGATCGAAGGCGTAGCCCGCCCCGCGCAGGTCATCGAGGACGTCCAGAAAATCCTGCCAGAGGTAGTGGGGCAGCATGAAGCGGTCGTGGAGCGCCGTTCCCCAGCGCACGAACCCGCCCTCCTGCGGCTCGCGCCACAGCCACGCGACGATGGCGCGCAGGAGCAGTTGCTGGGCGAGGCTCATGCGCGGATCGGGGGGCATCTCGAAGGAGCGGAATTCGAGCAGCCCGAGGCGTCCGGTCGGCCCGTCCGGCGAGTAGAGCTTGTCGATGCAGATCTCGGACCGGTGGGTGTTGCCCGTGACGTCGACGAGGACGTTGCGGAAGAGCCGGTCGACCAACCAGAGCGGCACCTCGGGCCCGCCGGGCGCGGGCACCTGCGCGAGCGCGATCTCCAGCTCGTAGAGCCCGTCGTGGCGCGCCTCGTCCATGCGCGGCGCCTGACTGGTCGGGCCGATGTAGAGGCCCGCGAACAGGTAGGACAGCGCGGGGTGGCGCTGCCAGTAGAGCACGAGGCTCTTGAGCAGGTCGGGCCGGCGCAGGAAGGGCGAATCGGTCGCGCTGGCGCCGCCCATCACCACGTGGTTGCCGCCGCCCGTGCCGGTGTGGCGCCCGTCGATCATGAATTTCTGGGCGCCGAGCCGCGTCTCGCGGGCGTCCTGGTAGAGGCCCGTGGTGATCTCCACCGCCTCGCGCCAGGACCGGGCCGGGTGGACGTTGACCTCGATCACGCCCGGGTCGGGCGTGACCTTGATGACCCCGAGGCGCGGATCGTAGGGCGGCTCGTAGCCCTCGACGTGGATCGGGGTGCCGACTTCGGCGGCGGTGTCTTCCAGCAGGGCGAGGAGCTGCACGTACTCGTCCGCGCGCTCCAGCGGCGGCATGAACACGCAGAGGGCGCCCTCGCGCGGCTCGACCGTGAGCGCGGTGCGCACGGCGACGCCGCTCGGGCGCCGCGCAATGCGCTGCGGGCCCGCCTCCGAGAGCGGCGGGCGCTCCTCCAACGGGTCCTGCGGGACGTAGTAGGGGTAGGATTCCGGCGGGACGTGGGGCAGGGCGCCGAGCGGCAGGCGGAAGCCCGCGGGGGAATCGCCGGGCGCGAGGTGGAGCGCCCCGCGCCGCGTCTCCCAGGCCTCCGAGACCCAGTGGCGCTCCGATCCCACCGCGAGGTTGGCGAGCGGCAGCACGTAGCAGACCGGCGTGCCGAGGCCGCGGTCGAAGACCCGGGCCATGCGCGCCTGGGACTCGGCGTCGCCGACCTTCGACTGCTGGGGCGTGACGTTGACGGGAAGCTCCGCCTCCTTGCGCTCCCAGTACTCCCGGTCCTCGTAGGCGGGCTGCACGAAGCCGTCGAGGTGAAGGCGCCGGGCCAGCCCCCGGGCCAGCGCCTCGGCTTGGCCGATCGTGACCTCGCGCGGCCCGGCCTCGCGGGCGATCAGGGCGGCGTCGCGCCAGATCGGCTGCCCGTCCTTGCGCCAGTAGAGCGCGAAGGCCCAGCGCGGCAGGCTCTCGCCCGGATACCACTTGCCCTGCCCGTAATGCAGCAGGCCGCCTTCCCCGAAGCGCGCGCGCAGGCGCCGGATCAGCTGGTCGGCGAGGCCGCGCTTCGTCGGCCCGACCGCGGCGGTGTTCCACTCGGGCGATTCGAAATCGTCAACCGACACGAAGGTCGGCTCGCCGCCCATGGTCAGGCGCACGTCCTGGGCGGCGAGGTCGCGGTCGATGCGGTCGCCGAGCGCGTCCATCGCGCCCCAGGCCTCGTCCGAGAAGGGTTTGGTCACCCGCGGCGCCTCGGCCACGCGCGAGACGTGCATGGCGAAGCCGAAATCGACCTCGGCGGGGTCGGCGAGGCCGGAGATCGGCGCGGCCGAGCGGTAATGCGGCGTGGCGGCAAGCGGGATGTGACCCTCGCCGCAGAGGAGCCCCGAGGTGGCGTCGAGGCCGATCCAGCCCGCGCCCGGCACGTAGACCTCGGCCCAGGCGTGCAGGTCGGTGAAGTCCTTCGCGGTGCCGGCCGGGCCGTCCACCGCCGTGGTGTCGGGCACGAGCTGGATCAGGTAGCCGGAGACGAACCGGGCCGCGAGCTTGAGGCGGCGCAGCACCTGCACGAGGAGCCACGCGGAATCGCGGCAGGAGCCGCTGGCGTTCTCCAGGGTCTCGTCGGGCGTCTGCACGCCCGGCTCCATGCGCACCACGTAGGCCACGCTGTCGCGCACCAGCTGGTTGAGCGCGACGAGGAACAACACCGTGTTCGTCTCGGCCGGCAGGCGCTCCATGAGCGCGTCGAGGCGCGCGCCGCCCTCGCTCGGCACGAGGTAGGGGGCGAGTTCCTCCTGCAGCTCCGGCGGATAGCCGAAGGGCAGCGTCTGGGCGTACTCCTCCACGAAGAAGTCGAACGGGTTGATCACCGCCATGTCGGCCGTGATGTCGACCTCGATGCGGAACTGGGTGGTCTTCTCGGGAAAGACGAACCGCGCCAGCCAGTTGCCGCTCGGGTCCTGCTGCCAGTTCACGAAGTGGTTCCCCGGCGTGACCTTGAGCGAGTAGCTCAGGATCCGGGTGCGCGTGTGCGGCGCCGGGCGCAGGCGCACGACCTGCGGGCCGAGGGAGATCGGCCTGTCGTAGGTGTAGGAGGTGACGTGGTGCAGGGCGGCCTTGATCGACACGGTCTCTCCGGAAGTCTCGCTGCGGCTCTGCCCCGCCGGATCGTCGACAACGCTCCGACGGCGGTTTGTACACGGCCCGGGCCGGCCCGTCAGCCGCGCTGCGGCAGGACGGCCCCGAGCAACTGAAATCTGCCCATGTTTGAGGCAAGTCCCGTGCCGTGCGGAACTCCGGCAGGGCTCGCCCCTTGTGGAGCAGGGCCGGCCGTGCGGCGTTCGGCAAGGAACCGCTCCACAGCGGCGTCTCGGCGGCGAATCGAGCGATGAAGATCTTCCAGTGCCAAGCCTGCAGCCAGCCGCTCCACTTCGAGCACGCGCGCTGCGAGAGCTGCGGGCGGCGAGTCGGCTACGACCCGCAGGCCGGGTCCATCGCGGCGCTGACGGAGGCGGAGGGCGCCTGGGCGGCGTTCGGCGCGCCGGAGCGGCGCTACCGCTTCTGCGCCAACGCGGGCTTCGAGGCCTGCAACTGGCTGGTCGCGGCCGATTCGCCCGAGAGCTACTGCGTCGCCTGCCGCCACAACCGCACGGTGCCGGACCTGTCGGTGCCCTGGAACCTCACGCGCTGGCGCCAGATCGAGACGGCCAAGCGCCGCCTGTTCTACTCGCTGCTGCGGATGGGGCTGCCGCTCGCCCTGCGCCGCGACGACCCCGAGGGTCTGTCCTTCGATTTCCTGGTCGATCCGGCGGAGGCGCAGGCCTGGGGGCCGGCGGTCCTGACCGGGCATCACCACGGCCTCATCACCCTCAACATCGCGGAGGCCGACGACGTCGAGCGCGAACGCCGGCGCACCCAGTTCGGCGAGCCGTACCGCACGCTGCTCGGCCATTTCCGGCACGAGATCGGCCACTATTACTGGAACGTGCTGGTGCGCCACGACCCGAGCCTCGCGGTCTTCCGCGCGATCTTCGGCGACGAGCGCGCCGATTACGGACAGGCGCTCGCCCGCCACTACGCCGAGGGACCGCCGGAGGGCTGGCAGGAGCATTTCGTCTCGGCCTACGCCGCCTCCCACCCGTGGGAGGATTTCGCCGAGACCTGGGCGCATTACCTGCACATCGTCGACACCCTGGAGACCGCCAGCAGCTTCGGCCTGCGGGTGCGCCCGCAGGCCCTCGATCTCGCCGCCACGATGGACTTCGATCCCCACCATGCCCCCGACCTCGGGCGCCTGATCGAGGCGTGGCTGCCGCTGACCTTCGCGATGAACTCGCTCAACCGCAGCATGGGGCAGGCCGACCTCTACCCGTTCCGCCTGACCCCCACGGTGATCGGCAAGCTGGCCTTCGTGCACGAGCGCATCCACGCGGGCAGCGACGCGCGGGACGCCGCGACGGCGACCCTGAAGGCGGTGATCGCCGGGCTGCGCACGCCCGTCGCCGCCCCGCATCACGGCTGACTCCGAAGCCCTGCTACGCCACGTCCGGAGGGCCTCGCGGCGCCCGGCCGGCAAGCTTAGCTGTGGCGGGGTCGCAACACCCTGAAACCATCCCAGCTTTGCCCCGAACCGCCCCCTGTGCCGCCCCGATCCCGCCATAAACCGGCAGCACTTCAACGGCCACGTTAAACGACTGTCCCGACAACGATTTACCGCGATGAACCCGGGCACACGGGGGACCGCGGGCGGTGCTGGCGGGTTATCCTCAAGAGGTGTCGTTCAGCGTCGTCGTTCGGCCTCCAAAAGGGCGCACGGCGCGAGGATCACCTTGAAGTCGGACGAACCGACCGATCCGCCGAGAGTGAGTACGGGACAGGCCATGGACGCGCGTCACACCATCGACAAGTCGAAGCTGCCCAGCCGCCACGTGACGGAGGGCCCCGCCCGGGCGCCGCACCGCTCGTATCTGTACGCGATGGGCCTGACGCGCGAGCAGATCCACCAGCCGCTGGTGGGCGTCGCCTCGTGCTGGAACGAGGCGGCTCCCTGCAACATCTCGCTGATGCGCCAGGCGCAGGCGGTGAAGAAGGGCGTCGCCGCCGCGGCCGGCACACCGCGCGAGTTCTGCACCATCACGGTGACGGACGGCATTGCCATGGGCCACCGCGGCATGCGCGCCTCGCTGCCCTCCCGCGAGGTGATCGCCGATTCGGTCGAACTGACCATGCGCGGCCACGCCTACGACGCGCTCGTGGGGCTCGCCGGCTGCGACAAGTCCCTGCCCGGCATGATGATGGCGATGGTGCGCCTCAACGTGCCGTCGATCTTCATCTACGGCGGCTCGATCCTGCCCGGCACCTTCCGCGGCAAGCCCGTCACCGTGCAGGACCTGTTCGAGGCGGTGGGCAAGCACTCGGTCGGCGCCATGAGCGACGACGACCTCGACGAGCTGGAGCAGGTCGCCTGCCCGTCGGCCGGCGCCTGCGGGGCGCAGTTCACGGCCAACACCATGGCGACGGTCTCGGAGGCGATCGGTCTCGCGCTGCCCTACTCGGCCGGCGCGCCCGCGCCCTACGAGATCCGCGACAAGTTCTGCGCCGCGGCCGGCGAGATGGTGATGGACCTGCTGGCCAAAAAAATCCGGCCGCGCGACATCGTCACTCGCCGGGCGCTGGAGAACGCCGCCACCGTGGTGGCGGCCTCGGGCGGCTCGACCAACGCGGCTTTGCACCTGCCGGCGATCGCCCACGAGGCCGGGATCAGCTTCGACCTGTTCGACGTGGCCGAGATCTTCCGGCGCACGCCCTACATCGCCGACCTCAAGCCCGGCGGGCGCTATGTCGCCAAGGACCTGTTCGAGGTCGGCGGCATCCCGCTCCTGATGAAGACGCTGCTCGACCACGGCTTCCTGCACGGCGACTGCCTGACCGTGACCGGCCGCACCATCGCCGAGAACCTCACGAAGGTGGCCTGGAACGACGAACAGGACGTGGTGCGGCAGGCCAACGCCCCGATCACCCCGACCGGCGGCGTCGTCGGGCTCAAGGGCAACCTCGCCCCCGAGGGCGCGATCGTGAAGGTCGCCGGCATGCCCGCCGAACGCCAAGTCTTCGCCGGCCCGGCCCGCGTCTTCGACAACGAGGAGGCCTGCTTCGAGGCGGTGACGCAGCGCCAGTACAAGGAGGGCGACGTCCTGGTCATCCGCTACGAGGGCCCGAAGGGCGGTCCCGGCATGCGCGAGATGCTGGCGACGACGGCGGCCCTCTACGGCCAGGGCATGGGCGACAAGGTCGCCCTCATCACCGACGGGCGCTTCTCGGGCGCCACACGCGGCTTCTGCGTCGGCCATGTCGGCCCCGAGGCGGCGGTGGGCGGCCCGATCGGGCTCCTCAAGGACGGCGACATCATCCGGCTGGATGCCATCCAGGGCACCCTGTCGGTCGACCTCTCGGACGAGGAGCTCGCCGAGCGCCGCAAGGCCTGGGCGCCGCGGGGCAACGAGGCGACCTCCGGCTATCTCTGGAAATACGCGCAGACCGTCGGCCCGGCCGTGACGGGCGCCGTGACCCACCCGGGCGGTGCCCAGGAGACGCTCGCCTATGCGGACATCTAGGGACGGCCTCTCGCCCTCCCGGGCGGGCCTCCGGCGCCTCGCGGGCGCGCTCCTCGTCGGGGGGGCGCTCCTGGGCGCGGTGCTCCCGGCGGGCAGCCCCGCCGCGGCGCTCGATGCGGCCGTGCGCACGCCGGTGCCGGCGAGCGGCTACCGCAACGCCCGCGAGGCGGTGCGCTCGGGCGTGCGCGACTACAATGCGGGCGACAAGGAGGGCGCCGCCCGCGCCCTCGAATACGCGGCGGGCCAGGGCCACGCCCTCGCGCTGTGGAAGCTCGGCCGCATGTACGCGGAGGGCGACGGGGTTCCGCACGACGACCTCAAGGCCTTCGAGTTCTTCTCGAAGATCGCCGACGAGAACGCCGATGACGGTCCCGATTCCGCCAACGCCACCGTGGTGGCAAGCGCCTTCACGGCGCTCGGCCGCTACTTCCTCGACGGGATCAAGGGCTCCTACGTGCGCCCGAACGTCGAGCGCGCCTACGAGATGTTCAACTACGCGGCCTCGTACTACGGGGACCCGAACGCGCAGTACAACCTCGCCCGACTCTACCTCGACGGGACGGGCGTGTCGCAGGACGTCCGGCAGGCGGCGCGCTGGTTCAACCTCGCGGCCGAGAAGGGGCATCCGGCGGCGCAGGCGCTGCTCGGCCAGATGCTGATCAACGGCCAGGGCGTGCCGACCCAGCGGGCGCGGGGCCTCGCGTGGCTGACGCTCGCGCGCGACGCCGCGGAGGTGCCGAAGGACCAGTGGATCGTGAGCCTGCAGGAGCAGGCGCTCGCCGCCGCGACCGAGCGCGACCGCGCCGAGGCCCAGGCCCAGGTGGACGGGTTCTACCGCCGCAGCGCCCGGGCGCGCTGAGGCCCGGGCCTAACAGCTGATCCGGACACCGGATCAGCCCTTCGGGGCGGCGACCGCCGCCTTGAAGGAGGGGCGCTCCAGCGTGCTGTCGACCCAGCCGGCGAGCTTGGGCCAGCGCGCGGAATCCACCGCCTCCTTGGCGATGCGCAGGTTCACGAACCCGGTCGCCACTGCGATGTCCGCGAGGCTGAACGCCTCGCCGACGAGATGGGGGCCGGCGATCTGCGCCTCCAAGTAGGTGAACAGCGGCGGCAGATCCTCTGTGAGCGCCTTCTGCACCACCGCCTCGTCGCCGGGCAGGTTGAGGACGCGCGGGCGCACGATCCGGTGCACGAAGGGGCGCAGCAGCGGACCCATCAGCTCGGTGTCGGCGAACTTGTCGAACCAGATCACGCGCCCGGCCTGGCGCGGCTCGGCCGGGAGCAGGGCTGGCGCGGGATGCTTGCGCTCGAGGTAGTGCACGATCGCCGAGGAATCGGCGAGGCGGAAATCCCCGTCGCGCAGGGCCGGGATCTTGCCGAGCGGGCTCGCCGCCTGGAACTCGCGGTCGGGATCGTGGAAGCGCAGCGGCACGTGATCGAACGGCACCGCCTTCTCGGCGAGCGCGACCAGGACCTTGCGGACGAAGGGCGACAGGCTGCTGCCGTAGAGCTTCATGGACGGTTCTCCCCTGTGAGGCCGCCTGCTTAGGGCTGCATCTGATCGCCACGCAACCGAAGGCAGCCCCGGTTCTCTCGTTCTTCGCCCGCTCGTGCGCCGAACCGGCGTCCCGATCGGCGCGGAGCGCTCCGGCACGCCGCGGCGTCAGCGCGCGCCGTCCCCGCAATCTCCGCGCAAGGCTCACCGGCAACATGGCGCCCGGACGGATCCCCGTCGCCAGTCGTGGAGAGCGCTTCCCCGATGTCCGGTCGCGAGCACGCCGAGAGACTCTGGAGCAACATCGTCGAGCTGGGCACCCGCCGCCTCGCGGCCCTGGGGGTCATCGGCCTGACCGTGTTCCTGGCGGTGGGGCTCGGGGCCTACTATCTCAGCCGGCCCGCGCAGGAGACGCTCTACACGGGCCTCAACCGCGAGGACATCGGCCGCATCGGCGCGGTGCTCAAGGACGCCAACGTCCCCTTCGATGTCAGCTCGGACGGCACGGCGGTGCTGGTCGCCTACGGGCACACCGCCCAGGCGCGCATGCTGCTGGCCGAGAAGGGCCTGCCGCAGAGCTCGAAGTCGGGCTACGAGCTGTTCAACGACCTCGGTTCGCTGGGCCTCACCTCCTTCATGCAGGAGGTGACGCGGGTGCGGGCGCTGGAGGGCGAGATCGCCCGCACCATCCAGACCATGAAGGGCGTGCGGGCCGCGCGCGTCCACATCGTGCTGCCCGACCGCGGGTCCTTCCGGCGCGAGCAGCAGCCGCCCTCGGCCTCCGTGGTGGTGCGCACCGAACCCGCCGACGACGCGAGCGGCGCGCAGGCGATCCGCCACCTCGTCGCCTCGGCGATCCCCGGCATGAAGCCCGAGCGCGTCACCGTGATCGGCACCGACGGGACCCTGCTCCTGTCGGGGGACGACGGCGCCAACGCCCCCACCGGCAAGATGGCGGGCCTGGAAAAGCTCGTGAACCGCGAGATCCAGGACAACATCCGCCGGACCCTCACCCCCTATCTCGGCATCGGCAACTTCGAGATCAGCGTCGCGGCCCGGCTCAACACCGACAAGACCAGCACCAACGAGACGATCTTCAACCCCGATCAAAGGGTTGAGCGCTCGGTGCGGGCGGTGCGCGAGAACGAGAACGCGCAGAACCGCGCCTCCCAGCGCCCGACGAGCACACAGCAGAACCTGCCCGACCAGCGCACCCGCTCGGACGGCAACGACACGTCGAGCAGCGAATCGCAGAAGCGCGAGGACCTGACGAACTACGAGATCTCCTCCAAGACCGTCCAGACCGTCAGCGACGGCTACGGCATCCGGCACATCTCGGTGGCGGTGCTGGTCAACCGCTCGCGGCTCGCCGCCCTGGCCGGGCCGGACGCGAAGGGGGGCATCGAGGCGCAGATCGCCGAGATCGAGCAGCTCGTCGGCTCGGCGGCCGGCTTCAGCAAGGAGCGGGGCGACCACGTCAAGGTGGCGGCGGTGGGCTTCGTCAACGACGGCCAGCCGCTGGAGCCGGTGCCGCCGCTGAGCCTCAGCGAGGTGCTGATGCGCCAGTCCGCGACGCTTATCAACGCCGCCACCATCCTAGTGGTGGCCGGGCTCCTGATCTGGTTCGGCCTGCGGCCGGCCCTGCGGGCGATCCTCGACGTGCCCGGGCCCGAGCAGGAGGAGACGGCGCAGCTCGCCGCCCCGGCCGTGGCGCTCACGGCCGGCGCGGAGGGCGTGCCCGCCCTCGAGGGACCGGCCGGCGCGGCCGGGGCGGCGGCCACGGCCGCGGCCGGCCTGCTCGCCGCCGGCGCGCCCGGCACCCCGGCGGTCGCCACCCCGGTGATGGCGAGCCTGATCGACGACCTCACCGACCGGATGAACCGCTCGCCGCAGAAGAAGCTGGAGCAGATGATCGAGTTCGACGAGGAGCAGGCGGCCACGATCCTCAAGCGCTGGCTCATGCGTGAGGAGCCGGCCTGATGGCTCCGGTCTTCGCCCGGCACCTGCCGGACTTCTCCGCCGAAGCGCCGGCCGCCCCGGCCGCCGAGCCCCTGGCGGTGCTGCTGCGCTCGGCCCGACGCTCCGCCGAGCCGCCGCCGCCCGCTCCCGCGCCGGCCCCGGAGGATCGCGGGGCGCTGCTGCGCGAGGCCGAGGAGCGCGGGCGCCTGCTCGGCCGGGCCGAGGCGGCCGCCGAGACCGCCGCCGCGCTGGAGGCGGCGCTCGCGCAGGCCGAGGCCGCCGCCGACGAGCGCCTGCGCCTCGCGCGCGACGCCTGGACCCGGGACGAGGCCGTCATCCTGGCCGAGGGCCTCGCCGCCGCGATGCGCGGGCTGGAGGAGCGCCTCACCGACCGCGCCGCGCGGGTACTGCTGCCCGTTCTGGACGAGCGGCTGCGCGCCCAGGCGGTGGACGACCTCAAGGCGGCGCTGGTGCGGCTGACCGCCGACCGCGTCAAGCCGGCGATCCGCGCGAGCGGCCCGCAGGACCTGCTCGCCGCGCTCGCGCGCGCCCTCGGCCCGCTCGCGGAGGGGATCGTCTTCTCGCCGGACGAAGCGCCGGAGGTGCGGGTGACCGCGGACGAGACCGTGATCGAGACGCAGCTCGCGGCCTGGGGCCGGAGCCTGCTCGCCGCCGTCGAGGGCGCCTGAGATGGCCGACCAGCCCCACGAGATCATCATCGTGCGCCGTCACGGCGGCGACGAGGACGGCCACCACGGCGGCGCCTGGAAGATCGCACTCGCCGACTTCATGACCGCCATGATGGCGCTGTTCCTGGTGATGTGGCTGATCAACGCCACCAGCAAGGAGACCAAGACCGCCGTCGCCACCTACTTCAACCCGCTCAAGCTCGCCGAGATGAGCCCGACCCGGAAGGGCCTGCGCGACCCGCAGGCGTCCGAGCCCACCGAGGAGTCCCGTCCCGCATCGAAGCTCCCGGAGGGCAAGGGCACGGGCAAGGGCGAGGCGGCGCCTGGCGCCCCGGGCTCGGCCAGCCGCGCCCGCGAGGCCGCCCTGTTCCAAGACCCCTACGCGGTGCTGGCGCGGCTCGCTGCCGAGGCGGAGCCCGAGCGCCCGGGCGAGGCGGCGACCCCGGACGATCTGCGCACCGAGATCGGCGAGCCCGGCCTCAGCGGCGGCGAGGCGGCGCGCGATCCCTTCGACCCGCTCTACTGGCAGGTCGCGCCCCTGCCCAAGCCCCGCTCGGACACTCCCGGCGCGGCCAACACCGTGACGCCGCTCCCGCGCGAGAGCCGCATCGACGCGCGGGCGCCCGTCGCCCGGGAGACGAAGCCCGCCAAGGAGGCGGCCAAGGAGGCCGCCGCTCAAGCCGGGATGAAGGCCGAGACGCCGAAGCTCGCCGGGCTGCCGGCCAAGGCCGAGTTGGCCAGGACCGAACTCGCCAAACCTGAGCCTGCCAAGGCGGAGGCGCCGAAGGATGCGGCCTCGGCCGCCGAGGCCGCCGAGACGGCCGCCGCGGCCGAGCTGAAGGCCGAGATCGCCCGGGCGGTGCAGCCCCTCGCGACCGCCGCCCCCGCCCCGAAGGTGGAGGTGCGGCGCACCGGCGAAGGCGTGCTCATCAGCATCACCGACGAGCTGAACTTCAGCATGTTCGGCGTCGGCTCGGCGGAGCCGCAGGCGAAGGTCGTCAAGGCGCTGGAGCGGATCGCCAAGATCCTGAGCGCCAAGCCCGGCCGCATCGTGATCCGCGGCCATACCGACGGCCGCCCGTTCCGCTCCGAGACCTACGACAACTGGCGCCTGTCCTCGGCGCGGGCGCAGATGGCCTCGTACATGCTGGTCCGCGGCGGCGTCGACGAGGCGCGCATCGAGCGGATCGAGGGCCATGCCGACCGGCAGCCGCACAACGCGGCCGACCCGAAGGCGGCCGAGAACCGGCGCATCGAGATCCTGCTGCGGGGGCGGCCGGAGTGAGGGGGCGCCGATCGCGGTACGGGGCGCATCTCGCGCCCGGGCTGGTGCTCGCGAGCCTGATCGGGCTCGCCGGGCCGGCGCTCGCCGCCGAGTCGAAGGCCCCCGAACCCGCGGCGCCCGTCGAGCCGCTGCCGGTGGCCAAGCGCGGCCTGCCGGTGGAGCTGCTGCGCACCCTGCAGCTGCTGCAGGACCGGATCGCCCGGGGCGGCACCCAGGCGCACCTCGCGCAGCGCCCGCTCCTCGGGCACATCGAGGGACGGCTCGCGGCGCTCGACCCCGAGACCTGGGGCGAGTCCGCGAACGTGCAGGCGGCGGTGGCCTTCGCGCTCGCGGGCGGCGGGCCGGCGCTGCTGCGCCGCGTTTCCGAGTCGGGCAGGGTCCCCGAGGCGGAGGCGCCGCTCGTGCAGGGCGCGCTGGCCTATCTCGGCGGGCAGGAGGCCGAAGCGCGGCGGCTCCTGGCGAAGATCGACGCGCAAGGGGTGCCGCCGAGCCTCGGCGGGCAGCTCGCCCTGGTCCAGGCGACGCTCGCGGTGCGGGACGATCCGGTGCTGGCGGTGCGCCTGCTCGACCTCGCGCGGCTGATCGCGCCCGGGACGCTGGTGGAGGAGGGGGCGCTGCGCCGCGAGGTCTTCGTGCTGGCGCAGCTGGGTGACATCGCGCGCTTCGAGGCCCTGTCGATCCAGTACCTGCGCCGGTTCCGCCACTCGGTCTACGCGGGCAACTTCCGCCAGCGCTTCGCGGCGGCGCTCACGCGGCTCGAATTCGGCAACGACCGCGGGCGGTTCGCGCGGCTCGACGCGATGCTCAAGGAGATCGAGCCCGAGGGCCGCCGCGACCTCTACCTGCTGGTGGCCCGGGCGGCCCTGGACCAGGGCCGGACCGGAGCGGCGATCTTCGCGGCCGATCAGGCCGAGGCCCTGGCCCCGGGCGGCTCGGTGGAAGCCGCCCAGGCGAGGCTCTACCGGGCCGCCGCGGGCATCGTCGCGCCCGAGCGCTTCGAGGGGGCGCTCGCCGCCCTGCGCGGCGCCGACCGGGCCGCCCTGCCGGGGACGGATGCCGCGCTCCTCGACGCGGCGCTCGCGACCGCCCGGCAGATCCGCGGCGACCTTCCGCCCGCGCCCGCCGCGCCGCCCGAGCCGCCCCCGGACGCCAAGCGGGCGCTTCCGCCCGCCCCCGCCATCGCCCGCGCCCAGGAGGCGATCGGGCGGATCGACGCGATGATGCAGGAAGCCCGACGGTGAGCATGCTCGATTCCTTGCCGCCGGTGGCGCCGCGCAGCGCCGAGGCCCAGGCCGGGCGCCCCGCGCCGGACGATTCGGACGCCTTCGGGGCGGTCCTCGACGCGTTCGCCGGGCGCGAGCGGGAGCGTCCGGCGCCCGGGCAGGCAGGGACGCCGCCGGCTCCGGAGACGCCCGCCGACCGCGCTGCCGGTCAGACACCCGTTCCGGTCGTCCCGCCCGGCGGCGAGGCTTCCGCGGCACTCGCGGCGCTGCTTGCCGCGAGCGCCGGCCTCGCCGGGCCGCCGCCCTCGTCCGGACCGGCCACCGCAGCCGACGCGCCGCGGTCCGGCACGGACGGCACGGGCCCGGCGGCGATCCGGGTGGAGGCCGGGCCGGCCGGCCTCGTGCCGCGCATCACCGTCCTCGCCCGCGAGACCCATTTCGCGCCGGTCATGCCGGCCGGTCCGGGCGCGCCGCCCACGGCTCCGGAGGGGCTGCCGGGTGCGCCGGGTCTCGCCGAGGGCCGGAGCGCTGCGCCGCGTCCCGATTTTCCGGATCCGGCCGGGCCGGCCCCGCACGGCTCACCGCCTCTTCCGGGGATAGCGGGCATCGCGGCCGAGGCCGGCCCCGGACCTGACCCCGCGAGCTCCGCCCGACCGGCCGGACCGCCTGCCGCGCCGGGCGCCGCTGGGGCGACGCCGGGCGGCCCGGCGACCGGGCCTGCGTCGGAGCCGTCCGCGCCCACCCGCCCCGGCGATGCGCCGCCCTCCGCAAGCGCCGCCGCGCAGCCGGACCGTGCGGCCGTCGTCGCCGCGCAGTCGCTCGCCGCATCCGCGGCGCTCCAGCCGCCCGCAGCCGCCGGACCGCGTGAGGGACAGAACCGGGCAAGGTCCCCTGCGGCGACCGGCCCCTCGGCCGCGCCTCAGGCCGCCGCTTCTCCGCCGGCCTCGCTCCCCCTCCCGCCCGAGGGGACCGGGCTCGCGCCGCCGGTCGAGCCCGCCGCCGCGCCGGGGCCGCACGAGGGGCGCAACGGGGCATCCTCGCCCGCCTCGAGCGCCGCCGCGGCCGGGCCGCAGGCCGCCGCCACGGCCGAGCGCATGTCGGCGCATGGCCGCGAGGCGTCCGCGGAGGCGAACCCGCCCGCAGCCCCTCCGCCGCCCGAGGCGGCGCCGGCCGGTTCGGCCCCGGCCGGGACAGCGCGTCCCGCCGAGCCGACCCTGCCCGCCGCAACCCTCCAGGGCCTCGTCCGCTCGATCGCCGCGCAGATGCCGCCCACCGGGCTCGTCCCGGGCGCCGGGCCGCTGCGGATCCTGACTCTGCAGCTGCACCCCGCCGATCTCGGCGCGGTCACGGTGCGCATGCGCCTGCGCGACGGCGACCTGGAGATGAACCTCGGCGCGAGCCGGACCGAGACCGCGGAGCTGCTGCGCAAGGATGCGGGCGTGCTCGCCGACCTCCTGCGCGGCTCGGGCTACCGCCCGGAGATCCTGACCATCCAGGCCGAGCCGCGGGCGGAGGCCGGCCCCCGGACCGCCCCGGGCTTCGCGGATGCGCCCTCCCAGGGCGGGACCGGCGCCGACCATCCGGCGCGGCGCGACCCGCCGGTCCAAGCGGGCGCGGGAGCGCCCTCCTCACGAGACACGTCCGATGACCCGGCACCTCTTCTCGCTCCTCGCCGCAGCGGCGTTTACCTCTAGCCTCGCGGGATCCGCGGCGGCGAATGTCTGCGAGCGGGAGATGTCGCGGGCGGCCGCCAAGCACGGCGTGCCGCTCGGGATGCTCTACGCGGTGGGGCTCACCGAGAGCGGCAAGCGCGGCTCGCTGCAGCCCTTCGCCATGAACATCGAGGGCAAGGCCTATTTCGGCAGCAGCATCGCGGATGTGCGGGCGCGCTTCGAGGAGGCGCGGCGCAGCGGCAAGCGGCTGATCGACCTCGGCTGCATGCAGATCAACCACCATTATCACGGGGCGAAGTTCGCCTCGCTGGAGCGCATGGTCGACCCGGCCGCGAACGTCGAGTACGCGACGCAGTTCCTCAAGGAGCTGAAGACCCGGGAGGGGACCTGGACGCTCGCGGTGGCCCGCTACCACGCCGGCCCCAACAACAACCCGGCCCAGAAGCAGTACGTCTGCCGGGTGATCACCAACATGGTGGCGACCGGCTTCGGCGCCTGGACGCCGGGGGCCAAGACCTTCTGTCAGTGAGAGCTTGGCGACGGAGATCGGGCGCGCCGTCAGCCGACGAAGGTGTAGCCGATGTAGCGCTTGGCCTCGATCGGGTCGTAGCCCAGCCGGCCGCGCAGCTTCTTGCGCAGCTTGCTGACGTGCCCCTCGACGACGCTCTCCTCGACGTCGTTGCTGTAGACGCCGTAGATCGCGTTGAAGATCTGGGCCTTGGTCATGCGCCGCCCGCGGTTGCGCACGAGGTATTCGAGGATGTGGCGCTCGCGGCGGGGGAGCGGCAGCGTCTCGCCGTCGACCTCCGGGTCGCGCCCGTCGAAATGGACCTTGAGGCGCTCCGCCCCCCTGGCGGGGGCCGCGCCGGCCTCGCCGTTCACCCGGCGCCAGATCGCCTCCGAGCGCGCCAGGATCTCCCGCACGTGGACGGGCTTGCCCAGCACGTCGTCGATGCCGGCGGTGAGGAGCTGCAGCGTCGCTTCGAGCGAGCGCACCTCCGAGAGGGCGATGATCGGCGCCCGCGAGTGGCGGCGGATCAGGCCCGCGCAGCCGATGCGGTCCTCGAAATCGCCCAGCAGGAATCCCTGGACGGCGTCGAGGTCGCCGGGCGAGGCCGCCTTGAACCACGTCCGGAATTCATCCGCCACGAGGCCGAGCGAGGACACGCCCTCGCGCTCGAATCCCGCCGCGTAGCCGTTCGTCACCGTCGGCCTGTCGTCGACGAAGATGTACATTCCGATGGACCCCCAAGATGCCGTCTGCGCGGGCATTCTTGATCGTGCCGGTCCCCGCCGGCCGCATCGCATCACGCCCCTGCCGCGCGGGCCGGGACGTCGGTGTGGTGCTGCCTGTCGGGGATCGTGTTGCTGTGCGTGATGATCGCAACTGGTTGTTCACGACTCTGTCGATGCGGACCGATTCGGTCAATGGCGGGAATGCAACACGAGGACGAACTTGCCACACTCGGGTTCGCCCAGGGCGATGCCCGACCGGACCTGCCGCTGCCCCGGCGCCCGGCCGAGCGAGGGCCGCTCCGGCTGTGGCGGCTGTCCCGGGTGTGGATCGGGGCGACATGCGCGATGGGTCGGTGGTTGGCCTCGAATCGGCAATCGCCGCGACGGCGAGCGCCCTACAGCATCCCGCGCGCGCGCAGGTCCCGCAGGCGGGCCGCCCCCACGCGGGCCTCGGGCTGCCGAGGCGTGAGGCGGCGCTCGATGCCGTCGAGCGCGCGGATCTGCAGGCGCATGACGTGCCGCAACGCCTCGATACGGGCGTGGAGCGCCTGGGCGTCCGCGAGCGGATCGTAGGTCGGGGCGGGGGAGGGGGCGTCGTGCGGCATGGAGCCATTCCGGCCCGCCCATGGTTAATCTGCCGTAAAGAGAGGGCGGCCGGCCCGCGCCCGCTCCGCCGCGGCGGGCCGGCGACAGGCGTGCGGCCGCACCTGAGCGTCCCCATCTCATGCCGGATGCCGCACGACTCCCCTTCGCCGAACGACCTTTCGCCGCACGACTTGTCGCCATGACCACCCTGCCGACACCGAGCGACCAATCCGGGGCCTCCCGGCCGTCCCTGCGCCGCCGGGCGGTGGCGGGCCTGCTGCTTGCGGGTCTCGCGGTTGGCCTCGCTGCGGCTGCCCCGGCGGTGCTGCCCGGGGCGTGGCAGGCGTGGCGGCTGCGGCAGGCGGCGGATGATCCCGCCGCCCTCGCGGCTTTGCGGCTGCCCGCCGCCGCGACCGAGGCGCGCCTCGGGGCGGAGATCGACGCGGCCCTGGCCGCCAAGGACGCCGAACTCGGGCGCAGTCTCGTGGCACTGGCCGAGGCCCAGGGCGTGCCGGTGTCGCCGGAGCGTCGGGCGGCGCTCGCCGCCCTGGAGGAGGGCGCCACCGCGCGGGGTTTCGCGGATGCGGCCCGCGGCTTCGCCACCGGCCGGGGCGAGGGGCTGCCGGGAATCGCGGGCGCGGTCGCCGGGGACCTGACGGGTTACGGCGACCTGCGCGACCTCTGGACCGAGGGCGGCAAGCTCCTGCGGCGCGAGCCCTACGACGAGGTGCTGCTCGGCCTCTCGGCGGTGGGACTCGCCCTCACGGGGGTCACCGTGGCCTCGTTCGGCACGGGGGCGGGGGCCAGCGTCCCGGCCCATGCGGGGGCCGCCGCCCTGAAGGTCGCGACCCGCACCGGGCGGCTGTCCAAGGCCCTGGGGGCGACGCTGGCGCGCAGCACCCGCGGCCTCGTGGATGGCGACGCCGCCAAGGCCGCGCTCGCGGCGGCCGGCCGGCTCGACCTCGCGGCGGCCCGGCAGACCCTGCGCGGGGCGCTGCGGCCGGGGGCCGTCCGCACGCTCGGCGAACTCGGGACGGAGGCGGCCGGCGTTCAGGCGCGGCTCGGCGCGCGCGGCACCCTGCAGGCGCTCGCCGTCGCCGAGACCGCCGACGACCTGCGCCGGACGGGCCGGCTCGCGCAGGGCTTCGGCGGGCGCACGCGCGCGGTGCTGGCGCTGCTCGGCCGCGGCGCCCTGGTGCTCGGCTCGGGCCTGCTGGCGCTCGCGCAGGGCCTCTGGCTCGGCCTCGCGTGGTTCCTGGCCGCCGCCCTCTTCTGCCGCCGCCTCGGCACGGCGATCGGCCGGATGATCTGGCGCCGCCCCGTGCGGAGGGGCGCCGCCCGCGCGGCGAAGCCTGTCGCGCAGGAGAGTGGACCGCCGGTCTTGGCGGACGGGCGGGCCGGGTAGGCCGGGTGCGGCAACCATCACGACGCATTATGATAGCTATATCCTGCAATATCTTCCTTTAATCACCGGACCGGAGCAAGGCTGCGCCGCATCCTCGATGCGGGAGAGAGCGTCATGCTGGTCATGCACTACCGCCACCGGCTTCCGGCCGATTATGACATGGGCCGCATCCACGAGCGCGCCCGCACGCGCGGGCCTTCGTGGGACGCCACGCCGGGCCTGGGCTTCAAGGCCTTCGCCGCCCGCGAGCGGGGGCCCGGCGGCGCCCAGGACACCGTCTACGCGTCGTTCTACCTCTGGCTCGATCCGCAGGCCGCCCTCGCCATGCTGACGGATGAGCGCTTCGGGGCCGTGACCGCCACGTTCGGGCGCCCCCGCGTGGACACCCTGCTGCCCCTCGACGCGCGGGTCCGTGGCGAGGCCGCGGACGCCGCGATGCTCCGGCACGAGGACCTGGCCGTCGATCCCGCCACCGACCTCGCCGCCCTGCGCCGGGCGGAGGCGGCGCGGAACGAGGCCGCGATGGCCGAACCGGGCATCCTCGCCCGCGTGTCCGCCCTCGATCCCGCCGGCTGGCGCATGATGCGGCTCACCCTTGCGACCGAGACGGCCGCCGAATCACCCGGCCGGGTCTTCACGGTCCTGCACCTCGCCCGGCCCGGCTGGACGGCCCTGCCTGGCTGAGGCAACCATCGCTCAAGCTTACGGAAGCATCACCGCCGAGACCAGCATCCGACGAACGGCGTACCGGACGCAGCGACCACCCCGGAAGATCTTGCGGACTGCACCGGCTTCACGAGAATTTCCGCTGGAATGCCAGGGATCGTCATGCTACCCGCATGATTGCCCCCCGGGCCAAGAATCCCACCCAAGAACTTCACCCAAGTGTTCCACGCCACACCACGCGACAATCGAAGATGATGCTCCGGTTCGATCTTGGCCGGGCGGTCCGTCGTGCGGATCGCCACGGGCGATGCTTGGCGGCCCTGGCGGTCCTGGCGCTTCTCGGCGGGCCGGCCCTGGCGGGCGCGGAATGCACCGCACCCGGCGGCGCGGCCCTGCTGCGTGAGGCCGTGGCGCTTCCGGCCACCGGAGCGCAGCTGGCCGAGCATCACCCGGTGCGGGTCCTGGCGATCGGCTCCTCCTCCACGGAGGGCGTCGGCGCCTCCTCGCCGGCCCGGTCCTACCCGCGCCAGCTCGAAGAGGACCTGACGCAGGCGTGGCGCGAGGCGCCGGTCGCGGTGGTCAATGCCGGGATCGGCGGCGAGACCGCGGACCAGACGCTGCTGCGCCTGGAGGCCGCCCTGGCGCAGCCCGCCAAGCCCAGCCTCGTGATCTGGCAGGTCGGCACCAACGACGCCGTCCGGGGCGGCGACGAGGGCCGGTTCCGCGGCCTGCTGGAGCGCGGCATCGCCCTCGTGCGCGCGGCGGGCAGCGACCTCATCCTGGTCGATCAGCAATTCTATCCGGCGATCCCCGACCGCGCCCGCTACGAGCGGTTCGTGGGCCTCGTGGCGGCGACGGCGGCGGAGAACGAGGTTCCGGTCTTTTCGCGCTACGCCCTGATGAAGGAATGGGGCCGCCAGGACCCGGCGCTGCTCGCCGGCATGCTGTCGGCGGACGGCTTCCACATGGGCGATCGCGGCTACGATTGCCTCGCCGAGGCGCTCAGCCGCGTCATCGTCAAGGCCGCCGCGCCGGTGCCGGCGGGCGCCGCCGTGGCGCGGGCCAAGCGCCCGGCGCTGCCCGGCCTGCAGGCGACCCGCAAGGGCTGACCGTCAGGCCCGCAGGTCGAGCCGGTAGGCGTAGGCATCGCCGCGGAAGAGCCCTTCCACGTACTCGATCATCTGGTCCTCGCGGTCGTAGGAGCGGCGCTTGATCAGCAGGCAGGGCAGGGGCTCCTCGAAGCCGAACACCGCGCATTCGACGGCATTCGCCATCGCCGCCTCGATGGTCTGCTGGCAGCGCACCAGCGGCACCCCGAAGCTGCCGAGCAGCGCGTAGACGGAGCCGCCGAGATCCGCCTCCGCGAGGGCGGGCGCGGCACCGAGATTGTACCACGCCACCTCCCGCGACAGCGGGATGCCGTCGCCCTTGCGGATGCGCACCAGCTTGAGGAAGGCCACGGTGGAGGGCAGGCCAAAAACCGAGGCGATGGCCCGGTCGTGCACGACCGCCCGCTCGGCGATCTCGGACGAGGGCACCCGGCCGAGCTCCCGCATCTCCTCGGTGAAGCCCTTCAGGCGGTCCATGCCGGGGCTGAGCCGGGTGCGGCCGGCCTCGACCACGAAGCCGAGCCGGCCGTGGGCGCTCAGGAAGCGCTGGCGGCGCAGGGTGTCGTAGCAGCGCTGCACCGTGGTGCGGCTCACCCCCATCGCCTCCGCGAAGGTGCGCTCGGCCGGCAGCGTCGTGCCGCCTGCCAGCGTGCCGTCCTCGATCAGCGCCCGTAGCTGCTCTTCGAGCTGCAGGTAGAGGGGCTTGGCGGTGTCCTGCCGCAGCCGCACGAGGCTCGCGAGACCCGGCGTCTGCACCGCCCGCGCCCGGTCGGGTCCCTGGATTCCGTCAGACATCGGCGGCCGGGTTCCGGACGGCTTCCCTCATGACAACCGCGTCCCGGCGTGATGTCGTGCCGATGCGCGGGATCGCGATCCGGCCGGGGGAAAAGGAACCGTGACCGACATGGGGGAGAATCCGGACCTCTTCGTCTTGGGAAGCTTCGTGGTGGCCTGTTCTGCCACGGTGGCGCGGCTGCCGCGAGCCGGCGAATCCCTGCAGGCCGATTCTTTCCTCGTCGATCCCGGTGGCAAAGGACTGAACCTCGCGGTCGGCGCGCGGCGGCTCGGCGCGCGGGTCGACGGGCTGATCGCGGCGGGCCGGGACTTGTTCGGGGATCTGGCCGAGGCCGCGCTGCGCCGGGCGGATCTGCCGGCCGGGATGCTGTGCCGCGTCGACTGCGCCACCGGTGCCGGCATCGGCTTCATCGACGCCGCGGGCGAAAATTGCCTCGCGGTCTATCCGGGCGCGAACGCGCGGCTCGACGCCACGATGGTCCGCGGGGCGGCGGAGCGGATCGCGCGGGCGCGCTGCGTGCTGGCCCAGTTCGAGATCGGCGACGCGGTGATCGCGGAAGGGTTCCGCCTCGCGCGCAGCGCCGGAGTGGCGACGCTGCTCAACCCCTCGCCCTTCCGCCTGCCTCCGCCCGCGCTGCTGGCCGACACCGACATCCTCGTCGTCAACGCGCCCGAGGCGGAGGCCTGCCGGGCGGGGCTCGGCCTGCCCGAGGCCGATCCGGAGGCGATCATCGCGGCGCTGCTGCGGCGCGGCCCCCGCCTCGTGGTGGTGACGCGCGGGGCGGAGGGCGCGTTCGCCCGCGCGGCGGACGGCCCGCTCCTCGCCCAGCCGGCCTTTTCCGTGACGGCCGTGGACACGATCGGGGCGGGCGACGCCTTCACGGCCGGTCTCGCCGTCTCGCTGGCCGAGGGTCTGCCGCTGGCCGAGAGCCTGCGCCACGCCGCCGCCTGCGGGGCCTGCGTGGTGCGCCGGGCGGGCGTGTTCGACGCGCTGCCCGATCGGGCCGAGCGGGACGCGATGCTGGCGAGCCAGCCCGCTTGACACCGGCGCGCGTTCGTCCCGACTGCCCGCATGAGCGAGCCCCGCACCGACCACCTCTGGCGTCCCTACACGCAGATGAAGACGGCCGCGCCGCCATTGCGGGCGGCGCGCACGCACGGCAGCCGCATCGTGCTGGAGGACGGGCGCGAGTTCGTCGACGGCATCGCCTCGTGGTGGACCGCCTGCCACGGCTACAACCATCCCCACATCCGCGCGGCGGTCGCGGCCCAGCTCGACGCGATGCCGCACGTGATGTTCGGCGGGCTCACCCACGCCCCGGCCGAGGCGCTGGCGCGCCGCCTCGCCGGGCTGCTGCCGGGCGACCTCGACCACGTCTTCTTCTCGGATTCCGGCTCGGTGGCCGTGGAGGTCGCCCTCAAGGCCGCCGCCCAGGTCTGGCTCAACCGCGGCGTCGCCGGCCGCAGCCGCTTCGCGGCCTTCCGCGGCGGCTACCACGGGGACACGATGGGGGCGATGTCGGTCTGCGACCCCGAGGAGGGGATGCACCGCCGCTTCGGGCGCTACCTGCCCGAGCAGCTCTTCTTCGACCTGCCCGACAGCCGCGCGCGGGAGGCGGCGCTCGACGAGGGCCTCGCGCGCCACAGCGACACCCTGGCGGGGGTGATCGTGGAGCCGCTGGTGCAGGGGGCGGGCGGCATGCGCCTGCACGCCCCGGAGGTGCTGGCCACGGTGGCGCGGCTCGCCCGCCGCCACGGCCTGCTGCTGATCCTCGACGAGGTCTTCACCGGCTTCGGGCGCACAGGCACGCTGTTCGCCTGCGAGCAGGCCGGATTGGTGCCGGACCTGATCTGCCTGTCGAAGGCGCTCACCGGGGGCACCCTGCCGCTCGCCGCCACGGTGGCGGGGGCCGAGGTCTTCGCGGCCTTCTGGTCGGACGACCCGGCCGCCGCCCTGATGCACGGCCCGACCTTCATGGCCAACCCGCTCGCCTGCGCGGCGGCCAATGCCAGCCTCGACCTGTTCGCCCGCGAGCCGCGGCTCGCCCAGGCGCGGGCGATCGGCGCGCAGATGGCGGAAGGGCTGGCCCCGCTGCGGGGGCGCCCCGGCGTCGTGGACGTGCGGGTGCTCGGCGCGATCGGTGCGGTGCAGCTCGCGCCGCCCTTCGACCTCGCCGGCCTGAAGCAGGCCTTCTTGGAGCGGGGCGTGTGGGTGCGCCCCTTCGGCGACATCGTCTACCTGACGCCCGCCCTGACGATTCCCGAGGACGACCTCGCCCGGCTCCTCGCCGCGATGCGGGAGGTACTGGGGTAGAATTGCTGGGGTAGGGATCAGCCGACGGTCTGGCGCGCCAGCAGCGCCGCCGTGACGGCCTCCGGCGTTTCGAACAGCCAGGCGGGCCGGGCGAGGCTGAGCGCCTCGGGCGTCGTGTAGCCCCAGGCCACCGCCCCGAAGGCGAGGCCGGCCGCCGCGGCGGCCTGCGCGTCGCGAATCTCGTCGCCGAGGCACAGCACCTGCGCGGGGGCGACCCCGCTCGCCCGCACCACCGCCCGGAACTTGCGCGCCTTGCCGAACAGGGCGGCGCCGCAGGCCGTGTGGGCGACGAGGCCGGTGAGTGCGGGGCCGAGGACGCGGCGGACCGTGTCCTCGCGGTTCGAGGTGACCACCGCGAGCGCGATCCCGCCTGCATGCAGGCGCGCCATCATGGCGGGGATGCCCGGGAAGAGCGTCAGCGCCGCCGCGTCGCGGGCCGCGAGCGCGCGCATGTGCCGGGCGATGAGCGGCACTTTCCAGGGCGCCACCTCCAGGCGGCGCAGGATGTCCCGGGCCGACAGGCCGCGCAGCGATGCGACCTCGTGCGCCGCGACCCGGCGGAAGCCGTAGCGGTCGGCGACGCCGTTCAGTACGCCGCAGAACCACGCGAAGCTGTCCGCGAGGGTGCCGTCGAAATCCAGGATCGCGAGCCGCACCGGGCCCGGTGGGATCACCGGCAGTAGCGGGGGAGACGCCGCTTCCAGCGCTCGCCGACCCGCAGGTCGTCCTCGCGCCGCTTGGGCCGGGCCGCCACGTCGCCGGCTTGGCGCAGGGCCGCGGCGAGCGCGACCTGCGCGGGAGCCGTCACGGCCTGGGCCGGCACCGGCTGGGCCGGCACCGGCTTGGCCGACGGCGGGGCAGGCGGCTCGTCGGGCCAGTCCTCGGGCCAGACGAAGCCCTGCGGCGCCGGAGCCGGGGCGGCCTTGCGCACCACGGGCCGGCGGCGACGGAAGACGGGCTCCTCCTCCACCATCGGCTCCGGCTCGGGGGCGGGCGGCTCCGGCGGCGCGATCAGGCTCGGCAGGACGCGCCGGGCGGGGGCGCCGCCCGCAACCACGCGGCGCTGCGGCGGGGTCGGGGGAGGGGTGACCGCCTCGTCGAAGCGGCCGGACTGGGTCGCGGCCTGCGCCTCCTCGATCAGCCCGGTGCCGGCCCACAGGCTGCGGCCGGCGGGCTTCGGGGCGGGCTCGCTCGGGAGCGGGAGGCCGCCGGACTCGCCGGGGCCGGCGATGGGGGAGTTGCGGGTACGTTTGATCTCGACCGTGAACGACGGTCTCGCGCGATAGCGCGTCATCGAATGTCCTGAAGCGATCTGTTCGGGATGGGGCCACGCGCTCGCGGCGCCGACCCCTCTCCCTCACTTAGGATGAGACACCCGAGTTGTCCATGCTAGGAATTGATAAACCGTCAACGCGGATGATCAGGATCATGGCCAGACCATCTTGTGGTGCGCGGATTCGCGAACCCGCAAGTTCTCATGGTGTTGTCGCGGCCCTCACACGGGTCCGCGACCGTTCGGGAAGCGACCCGGCATGAACATCTTCGTGCTCACCGGGGCCGGGATCTCGGCCGAGAGCGGGCTCGGAACCTTCCGGGACCGCGGCGGCCTGTGGAGCCGATTCGATCCGGCCCGCCTCGCCACGCCGGAGGCGTTCGCGGCGGATCCCGACGAGGTCCACGCCTTCTACAACCTGCGCCGCCAGGGCGTGCGCGCCGCCGCGCCCAACGCCGCGCACCGGGCGCTGGCGCGGCTGCAGGCGGACCTCGCGGGGCGGGGCGGCCGGATCTTCCTGTGCACGCAGAACGTCGACGACCTGCACGAGCGCGGGGGCGCCGCGGCGGTGGTGCACATGCACGGCGAGATCCTGCGGGCGCGCTGCCTCGCCTGCACGGCCGCGACGCCCTGGGCGGAGGATCTCTCCGTCGCCACGCCCTGCCCGTCCTGCGGGCAACGCGGCGGGATGCGGCCGGACGTGGTCTGGTTCGGGGAGGTGCCGCTGCATCTCGACGCCATCGAGGAGGCGCTGTCGGAGAGCGACCTGTTCGTCGCCATCGGCACCTCGGGGGCGGTCTACCCGGCGGCGGGCTTCGTGGCGCGGGCGCGCCGCCTCGGCCTGCCGACGCACGAGATCAACCTCGCCCCCTCGGACACCGCCGATGCCTTCGACACCGCCGATCACGGCCCGGCCACCGAGACGGTGCCGGCCTGGGTCGAGAGGGTGCTGGCGCGAGGGCGGTAGGGCAGCCCCCGTGGTGGACCGCGGGTTCGGCATCGGCGCGCCGAATTCGTCGGAGGAACGGAGCGCTACTCCCGGCGAGCCGCCGGCAGGGAGCCCGGTGTGTTGCCGCCCAGGGACACGCCCTGCACGGCTTGCGTGAGGGCCGACGTGACGGCGCGGCGCGCCGCGCCGGGTTCTTCGCCGGCCAGGGGGCGCGGGATCTCGGCTTCGGGCGCGGCGAGAATGTCCGCCTCCAGGGCGATCATCAGCCGCTCGAGGGAGCGGTCGGGCCGCCAGCGCGGCGGCGTCATGGACGTGCGTCCCACGGGCGGGTCCCTCCGGCGGTGAGGCGGAGCAGGGCGCGGCGCATCCGCTTGCGGGCGTTGTCGTACTCGGTCTCGGAGAGGCCGTGCCGGGCCCGGATCTCCGGTGGCGGCAGGCCGTCCGCGAGACCGCCGAGGATCGCCAGGACGGCGCCGTCACCCCGGAAGAGGGCGAAGAGCGATTGCAGCGCCTGGGACGCCGCCAGGATCCGCTCCGGATCGGCGTGCGGCCCGGGATCGACCTCGTCCTCGACCCCGGCCGCGTCGCCTGCGGTCAGGATCTGCCGCTCGCGCCGCAGGCGCCGCCAGTGCTCGTTGCAGAGGCTGCGCATGCACCCGGCGAGAAAGACCGGGAGGGGAAGGCCCGGCGGTCGGCGCCGCGTCCCTTCGAGCGCGCGCAGCACCGCCTCGTGCAGCAGGTCCGACCAGTCCAGGCCGGGCAGTGCCCGCACCCGCAGCCGCGCCACCGCTTCGAGCCGCGCGAGGTCGGCATCCGAGAGGGCCGCGAGCGCATCGGCCATGCTCGGCTCGATCGCCTCGGGCTCCTCGACGGCCGGGTCAATGCGCAAGGGTCTCACCCCGGGATCGTCCTCCGCTGCCTCCTCAGGCGCTCGGCGGGCTTCCCCGCGGACAGGCGCAAGAAAAGAAATCGCCCGCGTCCGCACCGCGGCCGGCGCTGCGCCCTCCTGGCCGGGGCGGCATCCGGGACAAACGCGATGATGACGAACGAAGAACGGCGCGTGGCGCGCCGGGTCTACGCCAAGCAGGTGGCTCACGCCGCCAGAACCGACGACCCGCGCCTGGAGGCGGCGCTGGCGGACCTGCCGCGGGAGCGGTTCCTGCCGCCCGGCCCCTGGCATCTGGCGCAAGGCCCCGGCGGCTATCGCCCGACGCCCGATGCCGACCCGATCCATCTCTACCAGGATTGCCCCGTGGCGCTGAAGCCGGAATGCCGGCTCAACACCGGACAGCCCTCGTTCCTGGTCTCGCTGATCGCACGCGCGGAGGTCGCGGAGGGAAACAGCATCGTCCATGTCGGCTGCGGCACCGGCTACTACACGGCGATCCTCAGCCGCCTCGCCGGCGCAGCCGGCCGCGTGCTGGCGATCGAGCACGACGCGGATCTCGCGGCCCATGCCGCAGCCGCGCTCTCCGGGATGGGGAATGTGCGGGTCGCGGCGGGTGACGGCACGGCGATGCCGCTGCCCTGCGCCGACGTGATCCTCGTGAATGCCGGCGCGTCGCGCCCGGCCGAGCCGTGGCTCGACGCCCTCAAGCCCAGGGGACGCCTGATCCTGCCGCTCACCGTTCCTCGCGACGACGGACCGATCACGGATGGGATCATCCTCCTCATCACGCGCCGCGGAGAACGCTATGCGGCCCGCGCCATCTCCGGCACCCGGATCTACCCCTGTGCCGGTGCGCGGGACGCGGCCTCGGACGCCGCCCTCGCGGCGGCGTTCGCCCGCGGTGGCGCGGAGCGGGTGACGACGCTGCGCCGGGACGGCGACGCGCCGGAGGCGGCCTGCTGGCTGCGCGGACCGGGATGGTCTCTCACCTGCGAGTGACCGGCCTCACGGCACGTAGGCGCTCGCCGCGGTCGGCAGGGCGGGGCCGGGGCGCTGCGGGGCCAGCGCGCGGGTGCGCAGGGCGGTCCAGGGTCCGGCGATCTCGTACGGGCGCGCCTCGGCGGCCGGGCGCAGCGGGTCGGGGCTGCGAGGCTCGATCTCAGCCTGGGCGGCGAGGCGCCGCTCGGCGAGAAACACCCGGCCGCGCAGGGTGGCGGCGGAGCTGGAGGTGCGCACCTGTCCGGCCGTGATCTCGGCCACGCCACCGGCAAGCCCGAGGGTCGCCTGCGCGCGCTCGAAGGCGAGGCGACCGCCGCGGCGCAGCTGCGGCTCCGCGCCCTCCGCGAGGCTGACGCCGATCAGCTCGCCGCCCTCCACCGTCAGGGCGGCCCGGCCGGCGAGGCGCCGGCCCATCTCGGCGAGGTCGGCGCCCGCGGTGTCCAGCACCAGCGAGCCCTGCGCCCGGCCGCCGACCCACCGCGGCCCTTCGAGATCGGCGACGAGCGCCCCGAGATCGATCCGGTCGGCCGTGCCCTGAAGCCGGAGGTCGATTCCGGCGCCCCGCGCCGCGAGCGCGGCCCGGCCCTTCACGGTGCCGCCCGCCACGGTGGCGCGCCCGAGCGTCGCCTCGACGGCGCCGGCGCGGATCATCAGGCCGGCGCCGACGTCGTCGGCCTGCAGGGTCCCGAGCCGGGCTGAGGCGGCCGAGAGCCGCAGGTCTAGGTCGCCGCGGGTGAAGGCGTCGAGCGCCGGGGCCGGATGGCTCCAGGCCGCCGCGGCGTCGAGCAGGGCCGAGAGGTCGATCCGCTCCGCTGCCAGCGTGCCCGAGAGGGCGAGGCGGCCCTCGCTCAGCACCCCGGCGCCCGCCCCTTCGAGCCGGGTGTCGGCGACGTCGAGGCGCAGGGCCGGCATCGCCACCGCGCCCGGCTCGGCCTCGAAGCGGCCCTCCAGCGCGACGCGGCCGAGGAGGGGCGCGAGCGGGGCCGCGGTGCCGAGCCATGCCAGGGTCGCGGGGAGGGCAGCGGACCCGCGGGCCTCGCCCGCGAGGCGCGGGCCGTCCTTCAGGGAGCCGGTCCCGTCGAGATCGAGGGAGCCCGCAGGCCAGGTGAGCGCGGCCGTGAAGGGGCTCGTACCGCCCGCCGCGAGGGCGAGGGGGTGCGCGGCCGTGAGCCTCACGGTGGCGGGCAGGCCCCGCCACGTGCCGCGCCCGGAGAGTTCGAGGGCCGCGCCCGCCCGCGGCCACGTCAGCGCGACCGCGAGATCGGCGATCCGGTCGGGCGCGCCGGGCTCGGGGGCGGTCACGCGGGCGCCGTCGAGGACGAGGCGGCGAAGGGGGCGGACGCCCTCGCCGAGGCGGGCGGTGATCCGTGCGAGCGGAGCGGCCCAGCGGTCGTCGCCCTCCGCCCAGACGAGGCGGGCGCCCGACAGACTCAGCGCCGCCGCCTCGGCGCGGCCCGTCAGCAGGCCGCCGAGCCCGAGTTGCACGTCGAGACTGCGGCTCTCGGCGAGCAGGCGCCCGTCATGGAGCAGGCGGGCGCCGCCGAAGCGGAGGCGCGGCGCGGGCAGCAGGGTGAGGGTGGTCGGCCCGTCCGCCTCGAAGGCGAGGCCGTAGGCGCCGGCCAAGTGCCTGCCCACGAAGGCCGACGCCGCCGGCGTGGCCACGGACCAGGAATGGCTGGCGGTCGCGAGCACGATGAGCGACGCGCCGCAGAGGCCCAGGATGGATCGGCGCGACATCGCTCCCCGGCAATGCGTGAGACACAAACGGCCGCCCCCGACGAGGCGCCGCGCCTCGCCTCGCGGCCGGCGCACGCCCCATCCCCCGGCCTCACCCTTAAACGCTCCGATCCGGTTTGTCTTCAACCCTGGCCGCGTCCCGGCCCGGCGGCGGGGGACAACCACCCGGGCGCGGGGGCGAGAACGCGCCCGGGGCGAGACCCGCCCGACGCTTTTCGCATGCGACCCCGTGACCCGCCGCCCGAACGATGCTTAAGAGGGCGACGATCGAGCGCCCGGTTCGCCGGAGCGTCGGTGCGGCCGGCGGCGGATCCGACGAAGACCCGCCGCCCAGGAGAGGGACGACATGAAGAAGGTATATCCCGACGCCACCGCGGCCCTGGCGGGGCTCCTGCGGGACGGCATGACGATCATGGCCGGCGGCTTCGGCCTGTGCGGCATCCCGGACGTGCTCATCGACGCCGTGCGCGAGAGCGGCGTGAAGGGCCTCACCGTCATCTCGAACAACGCCGGCATCGACGGGGTCGGCCTCGGCGTCCTGCTCGAGACGCGCCAGATCGCCAAGATGATCTCGTCCTACGTCGGCGAGAACAAGACCTTCGCCAAGCAGTATCTCGGCGGCGAACTGGAGATCGAGTTCAACCCGCAGGGCACGCTCGCCGAGCGCATCCGCGCGGGCGGCGCGGGCGTCCCGGCCTTCTTCACCAAGACCGGCGTCGGCACGCTGATCGCCGAGGGTAAGGAGGTGCGGGAGTTCGACGGCGAGCAGTACGTCATGGAGCGCGGCCTGTTCGCCGACATCTCGCTCGTGCACGCCTGGAAGGGGGATACCGAGGGCAACCTCGTCTACCGGAAGACCGCGCGCAACTTCAACCCGATGATGGCCTCGGCCTCGCGCATGACCGTGGCGCAGGTGGAGCACCTCGTGCAGCCGGGCGAGATCGACCCCGACCACATCATCACGCCGGGCATCTTCGTGAAGCGGATGATCCACGTCCAGAACCCGAACAAGCGCATCGAGCAGCGCACCACCCGCACGCGCGCCGGCGCGGAAGCCGCCGGGGCCGGCGGCGGCGCGATCTAGAGGGAGACGACCACATGGCCTGGACCCGCGACCAGATGGCGGCGCGCGCCGCGCGCGAATTGCAGGACGGCTTCTACGTCAACCTCGGCATCGGCATTCCGACGCTGGTGTCGAACTTCATCCCCGACGGCATGTCGGTGCAGCTCCAGTCGGAGAACGGCATGCTCGGCATGGGGCCGTTCCCGTACGAGGGCGAGGAGGATCCCGACCTCATCAACGCCGGCAAGCAGACCATCACGGAACTGCCGACCACGAGCTACTTCTCGTCGGCGGATTCGTTCGGGATGATCCGCGGCGGGCACATCGACCTGTCGATCCTCGGCGCCATGCAGGTGGCCCAGAACGGCGACCTCGCCAACTGGATGATCCCCGGCAAGATGGTGAAGGGGATGGGCGGCGCCATGGACCTCGTGGCGGGCGTCAAGAAGGTCGTGGTGGTGATGGAGCACGTGGCCAAGGCCAAGGACGGCACCGAGAGCCCCAAGCTCCTCAAGGCCTGCGACCTGCCGCTCACCGGCACCCAGGTGGTCGACATGGTGATCACCGATCTGGGCGTGTTCACCATCGACAAGAAGGGCGACGGCGGCATGAGCCTGATCGAGCTCGCCGACGGCGTCACCGAGGAGGAGGTCCGCGCCAAGACCGAGGCCCCGTACCGGGTGGCGCTCAGGAACACCTGACCGTCGCCGCGACGATCCCCTCTCCGACCCCGCCGGAGAGGGGACCCCGAGGGCTTCCCGGGAAGCCGGTCCGGGTTGCAGCCCGCCCGCTACCGGGACCTCCACCCCGCTGCTAGACGCGATCCTCCCGCGTGCCCGCATCCGGCGTCGAAGACCGGCACGGGCCGCCCTTCGAGGATGCGCCACCCGTGAACGCCCACAGCTTGCCGGCCGAACGTCCGGGAACGCCGGCCGAGCAGCCGGGAACGCCGGCCGACGGCCTGGATTCTCCCGCCGCGTGGCGGCGCCTCGTCGTCGCCGTGCTGCTCACCACCATCGGCGGCGTCGGCATGTGGTCGGTGGTGGTGGTGCTGCCCGCCGTGCAGGCGGAGTTCGGCCTCGACCGCGCGGCGGCCTCGCTGCCCTACACCCTGACGATGGTCGGCTTCGCCCTGGGCGGCGTGGTGCTGGGGCGCCTCGCGGACCGGTTCGGTATCGTGGCGCCGCTCGTCGTCGGGGCCTTTTGCCTCGCGGCCGGCTACGGGGCGACCGCGCTCGCCGGGGGCCTGTGGAGCTTCACCCTGGCGCACGGGCTGCTGATCGGCGCGCTGGGGAGCGCCGCGGCCTTCGGGCCGCTCATGGCCGACATCTCGCTGTGGTTCGAGCGCCGCCGCGGCATCGCGGTGTCGCTGTGCGCCTCGGGCAACTACGTCGCCGGCACGATCTGGCCGCCTTTGGTCCAGTACGCCATCGAGGCCTACGGCTGGCGCGCCACGCAGGCCGGGCTCGGTCTCTTCTGCCTCGTCACCATGCTGCCGCTGGCGCTGCTGATGCGCCGCCGGCCGCCGCGGGCGGGCAGCACCGCGGCGGCGGCGGGGCCGCGCGGCGTCACCGCGGTCGGTCTGTCGCCCGGGGCGCTGCAGGGGCTGCTCGCCCTCTCGGGGCTGGCCTGCTGCGTCGCCATGGCGATGCCCCAGGTGCACATCGTCGCCTATTGCGGCGACCTCGGCTACGGCGTCGCCCGCGGGGCCGAGATGCTGTCCCTGATGCTCGGCTTCGGCATCATCAGCCGCGTCGCCTCGGGCTTCCTCGCCGACCGCATCGGCGGCGTCGCGACGCTGCTGCTCGGCGCCGTGCTGCAGGGCGTGGCGCTCGCCCTCTACCTCGTCTTCGACGGGCTCACCTCGCTCTACGTGATCTCGGCCCTGTTCGGCCTGTTCCAGGGCGGCATCGTGCCGGCCTACGCGATCATCGTGCGCGAATTGTTTCCGCCCGGCGAGGCGGGGGCGCGGGTCGGCATCGTCATCATGTCGACCCTGTTCGGCATGGCGCTGGGCGGCTGGCTCTCGGGCGTGATCTTCGACGCCACCGGCACCTACGCGGCGGCCTTCGCGCACGGGCTGCTGTGGAACCTGTGCACCGTCTCGATCGCGCTCTGGCTGCTGCAGCGGCAGATGGCGCGGGGGCGGCTCGCCACGGCATGACGGAGACGCTTCGCCGAGGGATCGGGCGGCGACCATCGTTGCCGGCCGCGGCGGATGCGCATCGGGGGTGCAGCGCCTCAGCGTGATGCGAGCGACGTTCCGGTGACGTGCGATGCGTCCTTCTCCCGTGCGGGAATAGAGCCCGGGATCCGCCCAGACGGCGCCTTCGATCCCTCTCCTGCCGTAAGGAACAACGAAGCCCGTGCCGCGGCGACGAGGACCGGAGCCTGCGCCATCGAGCAGAAGGGGTGTCGCGTGAGCATCTCGTCGCGGCACCCCTCCCGGAGCACTGCGTCGGGGCCGGATGTCGTTGAGATGGCCCGGAAAACTGCCTTCCAGCTTTCCACAATAATTTGCATCACCTAGCGTTAAGCAACGCTAGAAGCACTTTATCAACAATACGAATGACTATCAGAGAAGCCTCTCACCCACGTGGGAGAAAATTAATAGCCAATCACTCATCGTGGCGCTGCCATCCCTCATCCGATTTCTTGAGGCACGCCAATGATCTCGCGCCGATCCGTTCTCGCCACGCTGGCCGCCTCTACGGCAGCATTCTCCCTCCCCAGCGTCGCCCGCGCGGCGACCCGCAAGTTGCGGCTCGGGCACAACAACTCCACGGCCTCGATCACCCACGCCCACGCCGCCGCCTTCGCGACGGCGGCGGCGAGCCTCTCGGACGGGCGGCTCGCCATCGAGATCTATCCGAGTTCGCAGCTCGGCAACGAGCAGCAGATGCTCAAGGCCGTCGCCGACGGCTCCCTCGACCTCACGCTCGCGCCCGCCGGCGTCACCAGTGACTACAGCAACGAGACGATCCTGCTCGAACTGCCGTTCCTGTTCCCGAATGCCGCCGCCGCCCGCGCCGCACTCGCCGGATCGCTCGGGCAGCACTGCTCCGACCTCCTGAAGCCGAAGGGCATCGTCAACCTGGCCTGGGGCGAGATCGGCCTGCGCAACTTCACCGCCAACAAGCCCATCCGCACCGTCGCCGACATCCAGCGCCTCAAGCTGCGGGTGCCGTTGTCCCCGCCGATCCTGAAGACCTTCCAGGCCCTCGGCGCCGCCGCCGAGACCCTGCCCTGGCCGCAATTGCGGGAAGCCCTGCGCACCGGGCGCTTCGAGGCGCAGGAGAACCCGATCGGGCAGATCATCGCCGGCGAGATGTACACCGTGCAGTCGCACGTTTCGCTCACCGGGCACGTCTACACCTCCTCGCTGCTCGCGCTCTCGGGCGACGTGGCGGAGGAACTGAGCCCCGCCGACCTCGACGTGCTGCGCAAGGCCGCCGCCATCGGCACGAAGGCGTCCCAGGACTATTCGGACACCACCGACCTCAAGGGTCTGGCGAAGTTGCGCGAGAGCGGGATGACGGTGGTCGAGGATGTCGACCGGGCCGGCTTCCAGGCCGCGGTGGCCTCCGTCCAGGGGACGCTTTCCGGGATCTTCGGCGGCGACGCCATGCGCCAGATCCGCAGCCTCGTCGGCTGACGCACCGGTTCCGCGCGGCCCCGGCCCGCACGGCCGGGGCGTCCTGCACCTGTCTCGCGAGATCGCCTGCTCGGCGACGGAGATGATGATGGTCCGATTCCGGTCCCTGCGCTCGCGCATCATGGCGGGCTTCCTCGCGGTTCTCGGCCTCGCCCTCGGGGGCTTCGCCGCCACGCTCCTCATCGCGAACGGCTTCCGGACCGCGCAGGCCGACCTCACCGAGGCGGTCGCGCGCAGCCACCGGGCCGAGGCCGCCGACGCGCTGACCCGCGACGGGCAACTCGCCCTCAACACCTACCTGCGCACCGGCCTCGCCAAGGACAGGGACGGTATGGTCGAGAGCCTGCGCCGCCTCGCGGACGAGATCCGCGGTGCAGGCTCCGCGGAGACGGCCGACGCGCTGACCAAGCACGCCACCGCGGCCGTCGAGGCGATCTCCCGGACCTTCGACCTCGGCAATGCCCTCGAACAATCCGTGGCGATGCTGGCCAACCCGGCGAACGCGATCGGCGAGAGCGCCTCGCGGGCGACGGATCCGGGCCTGATCGCGACCGCGCTGCAGGTCCAGGGCTCGATCGGGCAGGTCATTGGGTTCACGGCGCGCGGCGTCGGCACCGGCAGCGCGCGGCCGCTCGCGGGCTTCGCCGACGAGGCGCGCCGCCTGCGCGAGGCGGGTGCTGCCATCGAGGCCAACCCGGCCGCCACCAACCGCCTGCGCAAGCTCTCCGGCGCGCTCGCCGAGAGCCTCAAGGCGACGTCCGATGCCGTGAGCCAGTACCAGGCGGCGCTCGACGCCCGCGCGGGCGCCATCAAGGCCCTCGATGCCATGATGGGGCAGATCTCGCAGGCCGCCAGGCAGGCGGCGAAGACCGCCGACGCGCATTTCGTGACCGCACTCGCCAGCACCGAGGCGGCCTCGACCCGCCTGCTCTACGCGCTGCTCGCCAGCGCGGCCGGCACGACGCTCGTCGGCCTCGTTCTGGCCTGGCTGCTCGGCGGCTCGATCGTGCGGCCGATCCTCGGCCTCAAGGACACGATCGACGACCTCGCGCGCGGCAACCTCGCGGTGGAGGTCCACGGAACCGAGGGACGCGACGAACTCGGGCTGATCGCCCGCGCGGTGGCGGTGCTCAAGGAGGGTGCGATCGAGCGGGTGCGCCTGGAGGAGGCACAGCGGGCCGAGCAGTCGGTCCGCCAGCGCCGGGCCGACCTCGTGGACCAGCTCGTGCGCGACTTCGAACACAGGATGTCCCGTTCGCTCTCCGTCGTCACGGCGGCCGCGGAGGAACTCGACGTCACGGCCCGCGCCATGACCGGCGTCGCGGCGGGCACCAACCAGCAGGCGGTCGCGTCGAGCGCGGCGGCCGAGCAGACCTCCGCCAACGTCCAGACGGTGGCGGCGGCGGCCGAGGAGATGGTCGTGTCCCTGCGGGAGATCGAGCGCCAGGTGATCCGGTCGAACGAGGTGGCGGGTGCCGCGGCCCGCGAGGCGGAGGCCACCGATGCGGCGATGGCGAGCCTCACCCAGGCCGCCGCGAAGATCGACGATGCGGTGACGCTGATCAACGCGATCGCGGCGCAGACCAACCTTCTGGCGCTGAACGCCACCATCGAGGCGGCGCGCGCCGGCGAGGCGGGACGGGGCTTCGCGGTCGTCGCCGCCGAGGTCAAGAACCTCGCCGGTCAGACCGCCAAGGCCACGGACGAGATCGGCGGCCACATCGCGGCGATCCAGACGGCCTCCGCCAAGGCCTGCGGGGCGATCGCGCAGATCGGACGGACGATCGTCGCCGTCAACGAGATCACCGGCACCATTGCCGCCACGGTCACGGAGCAGACCGCGGCCACCAACGAGATCGCCCGCAACGCCTCGGAGGCCGCGCGCGGCACGCAGGACGTCTCGGCCAACATCGCCTACGTGCTCTCCTCCTCGCGCGACACCGGCAACGCGGCCGAGCAGGTCCTGGCGGCAGCCGGCGAGCTGTCCGCGCAGTCCTTCACGGTCAAGCAGGACGTCGACGGCTTCCTCGATGCGATCCGCGCCGCATGACCCCTCACGCCTTCGGGGTGGACATCCGCAGCAGCACCGCGACGGGCGCGAGACCCACCGCCACGATCAGCAGGGCCGCCACCGCCCCGTCCTCGTAGGTGCCCCGCGCCGCCTCGCCGTAGAGGTGGGTCGCCAGCGTCTCGACGTTGAGCGGGCGCAACAGGAGCGTGGCGGGGAGTTCCTTGACGCAGTCGACGAAGACCAGGAGGGCGCCGCCCAGCACCGCCGGCCACGTCAGCGGCAGGTGGATCTGCGCCAGGGTCGCGGCCGCGCCGCGGCCGAGCACCCGCCCGGCATCGCCGAGCGAGCGCGGCACCCGGGCGAGCCCCGCCTCGCTGCTGCCCACCGTGACGGCGAGGAAGCGCACCACGTAGGCGTAGACCAGGGCGACGCCGGTGCCGAGGCCGACGAGGCCGAGCCCGGCGCCGGTGAGCGCGCGGCTCACCCCGTCGAGAGCGGCGTCGAACCCGGCCAGCGGCGGCATCAGGCCGATCGCCAGGATCGCTCCCGGCATGGCGTAGCCGAGGGTGGCGCAGCGCACGAGCGCGATCCGCCACGTGCCGGGTCCGGCAAAAAGCCGCGGCCCCGCCGCCACGACGAGGCCGAGCGCGGTGGCGAGCAGCGTGGCGATCCCCGAATACAGGAGGGTGTGGAACGCCTCCCTGAGGATGGTCGGCGAGACCCCGGCGAAGCGCACCCGCTGCAGCGCCTCGACGGCGAGGTAGGCGGCGGGCGCCAGGAACCCGACCGCCACCGGCAGGATGCCGAGCCCGAGCGCCAGCAGGGCAGGGGCTCCGGTCAGCGGCTCGCGGCTCATGCGCCGCGGGCGCTGGGCCGCGCCCGCATAGCCCCGGCGCCGCCGCGCCGCCCGCTCGACCGCCATCAGGGCGAGCACGAAGACCAGCATGACGAGCGCGATGGCGGCCGCGCCGGGCAGGTCCGAGCGGTTGACCCAGGTGGCGTAGATCGAGACCGTGAGGGTGCGCACGCCGAGGAATTCGGCCGCCCCGATGTCGTTGAGCGCCTCCAGCAGCGCGAGGCTCGCACCGAGCGCGATGGCCGGCCGCGCGAGCGGCAGGGCCACCCGGCGGAAGACCGCGGCCGGCGCGAGGCCGAGGCTGCGGCCCGCCTCGACGAGGTTGGCCGACTGCATCAGGAACAGCGCGCGCGTCGGCAGGTAGACGTAGGGGTAGAGCACGAAGCCGAGCAGCAGGATGCAGCCCGGAAGCGAGCGCACGTCCGGCAGCAGCAGGTCGCGCGGATGCGCGACGCCGAAGAGCGCCCGGATCGCGCTCTGGACCGGCCCCACCGGGTGGAGCAGGTCGAGATAGGCGTAGGCCACGATGTAGGTCGGCACCGCCAGCGGCAGCAGCAGCGCCCAGTCGAGCAGGCGCCGGCCCGGGAACTCGTAGGCCGCCACCAGCCACGCGGCGCCCGTGCCGATGGCCACCACCAGCACGCCGACGCCCGCGAGCAGCAGCCCCGTGTCGAGGATGGCCTGGGGCAGGACGTAGGCGAGGAGGTGCGGCCACAGCCCGCTCGATCCCTGCAGCGCCTCGAGCCCGAGGGCGGCCAGCGGCGCGAGCACGAGGAGCGCCACCGCGCCGGCCGCGAGCGCCCAGGGCAACGGCCCGCGCCAGAGCCCCGGCGTCCGAGACAGGAGCGGCAGGGCCGGCGCCGCGTAGGAGAGAGGCCGGGGCGGGGCGTGGTCGGTGAGCATGCCGCGTGAGACGAGGGGACGGGGCGGGGGCGCCGGCCTACTTGTCGAAGCCGACGCGGTCGACGAGCAGGCTCGCGGCCTTGCGGTTGCGGGCGATCTCGACGAGCGAGAGGTCGTCCACCTTGAGGGTGCCGAGCTGCGCGAGCAGCGGATCGACCGGGACCCCGGCCTTCACCGGGTACTCGTAATCCGCCTTGGCGTAGAGCGCCTGCGCGTCGTCCGAGACGAGGTACTCGAGCAGCTTGACCGCGTTGTCGCGGTTGGGGGCGTTCTTGGCCACCACGGCGCCCGAGATGTTGACGTGCGTGCCCCCGCCCTTGAAGGTCGGCAGCACCACCTTGATCCCGTCGCCCCACTTCTTCTGGTCGGGGCCGCCGCGCCCGCTGCGCATCAGGCCGACGTAGTAGGAGTTGGCGATGCCGATCTCGCAGAGATCCGCCACGATGTCGCGCGCGACGTCGCGGTCGCCGCCCCCGGGCTTGCGGGCGAGGTTCGCCTTGATGCCGCGCAGCCACGCCTCGGTCTTCTCCTCGCCGTTCTTGGCCAGGAAGGCCGCGATGAGCGCGGTGTTGTAGGGGTGCTGGCCGGCGCGGATGCAGACCTGGCCCTTGTACTTCGGATCGGCCAGATCCTCGTAGGTGAAGCCCTCCAGCCCCTTGGTCTCGGGATCGGCGTAGAGCACCCGGGCGCGGGTCGAGAGCGAGAACCAGCGGCCGTCCTTGTCGCGCAACGCGGCCGGGACCGCCGCCTCCAGGACGGGCGAGCGCACCGGCTGGGCCAGGTCCTTGTCGACGAGTTCGATCAGATTGCCGATGTCGACCGTCATCATCACGTCGGCGGCGGAGCGGGCGCCCTCGGCGGCCACGCGCTCGGCGAGCCCCTTGTCGACGAAGACGGTGTTGACGGCGACGCCGGTCTTGGCCGTGAAGGCATCGAGGAGCGGGCGGATCAGGCCGGGCTCGCGGGTGGTGTAGAGGTTCACCTCCCCGGCCTGCTGCGCGAGGGCCGGGCCGGCAAGGGCGGCCCCGATGAGCGACGCGAGGCCGAGGAGCGGCCGGAAACGGACTGTGCGGGACAAGGTTCGCAT
Organism: Methylobacterium oryzisoli; assembly: GCF_046557895.1. Taxonomy (NCBI): domain Bacteria; kingdom Pseudomonadati; phylum Pseudomonadota; class Alphaproteobacteria; order Hyphomicrobiales; family Methylobacteriaceae; genus Methylobacterium; species Methylobacterium oryzisoli. The sequence goes on from NZ_JBKIBX010000016.1 coordinate 66,376, forward strand.
CTCCGAGGATGACACACCCGTAGAGATACAGATCCGAGGCGAAATCAAGCGGTATAGATTGGAGTTGTTTTAATGTGCGGAGTGCCGCGCCGCGAGGTGCGGTTCAGTTTGTAATTCTTCCAGAGAATTGCCGTCGTCTTCCTCCGGCAGCACCAGCACCGCCTGCTCCAGCAGCGTCAGGCCGACGGCGTCGCCCGGACCGTAGGGCTCGGTGCCGGCGATCCGCGCCCGCAGGGGCTCATCGAGGCCCGGCACCCGCAGGAGCAGCAGGGTGGCCGAGCCCACGAACACGCGCCGCATCACCTGCGCAGAGCGGCCCCGGCCCGAACCGAGGGCAGGGGGGCCGACGCCCACCGCCTCGGGCCGCAGGCAGACTCGGACGGCCGCACCCTCGGCGAAGCCGGCGGCCGAAACCGGGCCGAGCGGCGTCTCGGCCCGCCCTCGGGCGACCCGGGCCGGGATCTCCACCGCATCCGCCAGGAAGCGGGCCGCGAACAGGCTCGCGGGCTGGCGGTAGAGCGCCTCGCCGGTCCCGACCTGCACGAGGCGGCCCCGGCGCATGAGGGCGATGCGGTTGGCCACCGCGAGCGCCTCCTCGGGATCGTGGGTGACGAGGAGCGCGGTGGTGCCGGTGCGACGCAGCAGCGCCACCGTGTCCTCGCGCACGCGGTCGCGCATGCGCCGGTCGAGGTTGGAGAAGGGCTCGTCGAGCAGGAGGAGGCGCGGCCCCGGCGCCAGCGCCCGCACCAGCGCCACCCGCTGCTGCTCGCCCCCCGAGAGGGTCTGCGGGTAGCTGTCGGCGCGCGCGCTCAGGCCGACCTGATCGAGGAGGGACCCGGCCGCCTCGCGCGCGGCGGGGGGCCGGCCGGCGAGGCCGAAGCGGATGTTCTCGGCCACCGTGAGGTGGGGGAAGAGGGCGTAGTCCTGGAACATCAGGCCGACCCCGCGGGCCTCGGGCGGCACCGCAACCCCGGGGCCCGCCACGAGGTGCCCGTCGAGGAGGACGCGCCCTCGTGTCGGCCGTTCGAGCCCCGCGACGATGCGCAGGAGGGTGCTCTTGCCGCAGCCGGAATCGCCGAGCAGCGCCATCACCTCGCCGGGCCGCACCTCCAGCGACACGCCGTCGAGGGCCGTCACCCGGCCGAACCGGCAGGCCACCTCCTCCACCGCCAGGGCCGGGTCGGTGGGCCGCACCCGCGAAGCCTGCTCCGTCATCGCTCACTCCAGCGGCCGTGACGCGGCCGCGCTCCGTTCTGGCACAGACCGGCATTCCGCGCCGCCCACATGCTCAAGGGCGCGTTAAGCGGATTCGTCGAAAGCTCCGCATCGCCGCGGCGGGCTGTAAGCGCCGGCCGGGTCCCGAGCAACGTCAAGGGTGTCGCGTATGCGTAGCGTGTCGAGCGAGACGAGCAACGTCGTGCCGTTCCGGCGGCCCAGGGTCCCGCAGGGCTCGTCCGGCGCCGGTGCGGCCCACCCGGAGGATCTCGCCGCCCCGAGCCCGGCGCTGGCCCGCTCCCGCCGCGACCAGCGCAGCCTGATGGACCTCGTCTACGAGACCGGCCACCTGCCCGTGGCGGCGGGCGACCGCGAGACCAAGCTCGTCGCCGCGCGCCTGCAGGTCTACGGCTTCCTCGTCATCGAGGAGGTGGGGGCGGACGGCCGCCTGCGCCGCCTGCGCTCCTCGGAGGCGGTGCGCGCCTCCTGCGAGCGGGCCTGGCGCCTCTCGCGCTCCACCTACGGCGTGAGCCTCGCGGTCTCGATCCCGCGCGCCGACGAGTTCCTGTTCGAGCCGGCCTCCTCGGCCTGACGCCCGCACGCCGCGGCGATGCGGCGGAGATTTCCCATCGTGCGTCCGGACCGGGCGCCCGCTCGCGACCGCGCGCTCCCTATCGGATCGGCGCGCCCGAGCCCTGCCCGTGCCAACCCTCAGAGCACGATCGCCTCGGTCACCTCGTGCGGATCGAGCGGGACATGGAAGGCCGCCCCGACACCGCCGGCGAAGCAGCGCATGACCCGTGCCGGCCGGCTGCCGAGGATGATCGTGGCCCCGACCCGAAGCGGCACACCGAGCAGGAGGCCGGCGCCCGAGGCCGAGACGTTGAGGAGCCGCCCCACGATGAGGTGGCCGTCCTCCAGCGTGACCGGAACCTCCGTCCGCAGCGGGGCCACCCTGGGATGCACCCGCACCGCCTCGAGGCCGGGCCGCTGCTGCTCGGCGAGGAAGAGAAGCTTCTTCGCCACGGTCCGCGGAGCCAGCCGGCGGTTCAGAACACGGACCGCGAAGTCCTGATCCTCGGTGCGCGTGACCTTCGTTTCGATCGTGCCGATGTGGCGGATGCTGCAGATGAGATCCTCGTCGACGAACGGCACGATCGCGGAGCGCAGGCGAATGCCCTCCGTCGAGAGATCGATCGTGACGGCGTAGAAATCCGGACGCGACCGGCTCCAGCACAGGGCCGGAAGGATCACTTGGTGCCGCTGCGTTGCGCGCCGTTCGCTCATCGGAGACCTGTTCCACCGTAGGATTCTATGCAGCGCCAGATCCTGCGGCCCTCCTTAACGGAAGGCGCGAATTGCACGCATCGTGGTCCTCCTCCCGACTTGTGGTCGGGCGCCCATCGGTGCGGCGTGCCGTGAGGGGCCGGCTCGCCCGCGCGGACGATCCCGGCCGGCCGCGCCGCCGGCAAAATTGACAATCCGGACCGGATCACCGACAGGAGCGCGCGTCGCGGCGGCCGGGCAGGGTGGCGCCGCGGGGCCGCCGGTTCGGAGCAACGCATGACGAGCCTTGCCGCCGGGGAGCGCCCCGGCCGCGCCGCCCCTGCGGGCGCCTTCGCCGACCGGCTGCTGTCGCTCGGCGCGCGCAGCCACGCCGCCGCCTGCGGCCTCCTGCTGCTGCTCTGCCTGATCGGATTCCTGCCGGGCTTCGTCTCGCTGCAGCCGATGGACCGGGACGAGCCGCGCTTCGCGCAGGCCTCCAAGCAGATGCTGGAGACGGGCGACCTCGTCGACATCCGCTTCCAGGGGGAGGCCCGGCACAAGAAGCCGGTGGGGATCTACTGGGCGCAGAGCGCCGTGGTGGGTGCCGCCGAGCGGCTGGGCGTGCCGCAGGCCCGCACCACCATCGCGCTCTACCGCCTCCCCTCGCTCGCCGGCGCCGTCGCGACCGTGCTCCTGAGCTACTGGGCGGCGCTCGCCTTCCTGCCGCGCCGCGGTGCCGTGCTGGCCGCCGCCCTGGTCGGCGCCTGCGTCATGCTCTCGGCCGAGGCGCGTCTCGCCAAGACCGACGCGCTCCTCACCGCCACCGCCGTTGCCGCGATGGGCGCGCTCGCCCGGGCGTGGCTCGGCGACCGGACCGCCCGGCTGCCGCTCTCCACCGTGCTGGTCTTCTGGTTCGCCGTGGCGCTCGGCATCCTGATCAAGGGGCCGATGGTGCCGCTGTTCGCCGGCCTCGCCGCGCTGGCGCTCGCGCTCGCGGCCCGGTCGGGCGCGTGGCTGGTCCGCCTGCGCCCGGGCTTGGGCCTCGTGATCGTGCTGGCGCTCGCCGGCCCCTGGTTCGCCGCCATCACCTGGAAGGCGGGCTCGGCCTTCTACGGCGAGGCCGTGGGCCACGACATGCTGGGCAAGGTCGGCACCGCCCAGACGCAGCACTGGGCGCCGCCCGGCACCTACTTCCTCGTGACCTTCGCCACCTTCTGGCCGGCCGCCGCCTTCGCGGCGATGGCGGCTCCCTTCGCCTGGAGCCATCGCCGGGAGGAGGCGGTCGCCTTCCTGATCGCCTGGGTGGTGCCGTGCTGGCTCGTCTTCGAGGCGGTGCCCACGAAGCTGCCGCACTACGTGCTGCCCTTGTGCCCGGCGCTGGCGATCCTCGCCGTGCTGGCGGTCGGGCGCGGGGCGGTGCACCGCGACAGGCCGGGCGCGCGCCTCGTCGCGCTCCTGCTGCCGCTGGTGCCGCTCGGGCTGACGATCGGGCTCGGCGTCGCCGCGTGGCGCCTCGACGGCGCGCTGCCGCTCGCGGGCCTGTCGCTGCTCGTGGCCGCGACCCTGGTGGCGGCCGTGGGCTGGCGCCTGTTCGCGGACGGGTTTTCGGAGCAGGCGCTCGCGGTCGCGGTGCTGGCGGGGGCGCTGCTCGGGCCGGCGGTGTTCGGGCTCACCCAGCCGGCGCTCGCCTCGCTCAAGGTCTCGCCGCGGCTCGCGGCCCTGCGGGGTGCCATGCCCTGCGCGCCCTCCGCCGTCGCCACCCTCGGCTACCGGGAGCCGAGCCTCGTCTTCCTCACCGGGACGGACCTCGCGATGCTCGATTCCGGTGCCGAGGCGGCCGCGTTCCTGGCGGCGGGCGGCTGCCGCCTCGCCTACGTGGAGGACCGTTTCGCCGGGCCCTTCGCGGAGGCCGCCGCCGCAAGCGGCCTGCAGCCGCGGAGTCTCGGGCGGGTGACGGGCTTCAACATCAATGGCGGCAAGCCGGTCGGCCTCACCGCCTACGCGGTGGCACCGTGAGCGGAGCGGACGGGCAGGAGGAGCTGCGGCTCAGCGTCGTGGTGCCGGTGCGCAACGAGGCGGGCAACATCGGGCCGCTCGTGGCCGAGATCGCGGCGGCCTGCGCCGCCCTCGCGCCCTTCGAGATCCTCTACGTGGACGACGGCTCCACGGACGCCACTCCGGCGGCGCTCGCGGCCGCGCGCCGCGATCATCCGAACCTGCGCGTCCTGCGCCACCGCGCGAGCTGCGGCCAGAGCGCGGCGGTGCGCTCCGGCGTGCGCGCCGCCCGTGCGCCCCTCGTCGCCACCCTGGACGGCGACGGGCAGAACGACCCGGCCTTCATCCCCCGCCTCGTCGCGGCCCTCGACGCGGCCGGTCCGGGCGCGGGCCTCGCGCAGGGCCAGCGGGTCGGGCGCAAGGACGGGCGGCTGAAGACCCTGCAGTCGCGCATCGCCAACGGGGTGCGCCGCCGCGTCCTGCGCGACGCGACGCGCGACACGGGCTGCGGCCTGAAGGTGTTTCGCCGCGCGGCCTATCTCGGCCTGCCGTACTTCGACGCCCTGCACCGCTTCATGCCGGCGCTCGTGGCCCGCGAGGGCTTCGCGGTGGTCCATGTCGACGTGGTCGACCGGCCGCGCCTGAGCGGGCACTCGAATTACGGCCTGTTCGACCGGCTCTGGGTCGGGCTCCTCGATCTGGGGGGCGTCTGGTGGCTGATCCGCCGCCGCAGGCGGATCCCCGAACTCGTGCCGGCCGACGGAGGCTAGAATCCGATGGTCGCCGACATCATGCACGGGCTCGGCCTCTACCTGTGGTCGTTGTTTTCCGGACCTGTCGACCTCGTGGTGCTGGTGGGTCTCCTGGGACAGGCGCTGTTCACCGCCCGCTTCCTCGTGCAGTGGATCGCCAGCGAGCGGGCCGGGCGCAGCGTGATCCCGCTCTCGTTCTGGTTCTTCTCGCTCGGCGGCTCGGCGGTGCTGCTGGCCTACGCGCTCTACCGGCGCGACCCGGTCTTCATCCTCGGCCAGAGCCTCGGCACGGTGATCTACCTGCGCAACCTCGCGCTGATCTTCCGCGAGAAGCGCCGGGCGCGGGCGAAGCCGTGAGCGCGGGGCTTGTGCGGTCGGCCCGATCGCGCTTGGCTTGGCAGGTTCCATCGAGTGCGCCGCATGACCGAGCAGCCCCCGTTCTACGACGACCTCGCCGCCTGCCTCGATGAGGCGTGGCGGCGGCTGTGCGAGGGAGCGACGCGCCGGCGCGGGGCTTTCCACACGCCGGTGCTGGCGACGGTCGGGCTCGACGGCGCGCCGCGCCTGCGCACCGTGGTGCTGCGGGGCGCCGATCCCGCCACCCGGTCCTTGCGCTTCCACACCGACCACCGCAGCGACAAGGCCGCCGAGATCGTCCGGACCCCGCGCGTGGCGCTCCACGCCTACGAGGCCGACGCCAAGATCCAGGTGCGGATCGAGGGGCGGGCGGTCCTTCACGCGCAGGACGCGGTGACGGCGGCCGCCTGGGAGGCGGCGCTGCCGATGAGCCGGATCTGCTACGGTGTTCTGCCCGGCCCCGGCACGCCGATCCCGGCGGGCGACGCCTACGCGCTCCCGGCCGACGAGGAGAAGGCGGCCCGCGACCGCGAGAACTTCCGCGTCGTTCTCGTGACGGTCGAGCGGCTGGACTTCCTCTACCTCGCCTTCGAGGGCCACCGGCGGGCGCGCTTCGCCTGGGAGGGCGGGACGGTGACCGGCACGTGGCTGGTGCCGTGAGGTGCGATCGGCCGCGAGGCGGGACTACATCGCCGCGCGCAGCCGCGCGAACCCCGCGTCGAGGTCGCGCTTGAGGTCGTCGAGATCCTCGAGCCCGATATGGAAGCGCAGGCCCGGGCCGCCGGGCGCCCAGGCGGTGGCGGAGCGGTAGGCGCGGCAGTCGAACGGGATGACGAGGCTCTCGAAGCCGCCCCAGGAAAAGCCCATCCCGAAGAGGTCGAGCCCGTCGAGCATCGCGGCCACCGCCGCCTCCGGGCAGGGCTTCAGGATGACCGAAAACAGGCCCGAGGCGCCGGTGAAGTCGCGCGCCCAGATGGCGTGGCCCGGATCCTCCGGCAGGGCCGGGTGCAGCACGCGCAGCACCTCCGGCCGCTGCTGCAGCCACTGCGCCATCGCCAGCGCCTGCCGCCCGTGCTCGGCGAGGCGCAGCGGCAGCGTGCGCAGGCCCCGCAGCGCCAGGAAGACGTCCTCCGGCCCCGCGCACATGGCGAAGAGCGCGAAGGTCCGCTGGAGGGCCGGCCAGTAGCGCGCATTGGCCGAGGTGAGGCCGAGCAGCAGGTCCGAGCCGCCCGAGAGGTACTTGGTGCCCGCCTCGATCGCGATGTCGACGCCGCGCTCATGGGGCGGGAAGAGCAGGGGAGTGGCCCAGGTATTGTCCATCAGCACGCAGGCCCCGCGTGCATGCGCCACCTCGGCGATGGCCGGGATGTCCTGCATCTCGAAGCTCTGCGAGCCCGGCGCCTCGGTGAGCACCGCGGCGGTGTTGGGGCGCATCAGCTCCGCAATGCCCGCCCCGATCGTCGGATCGTAGTAGGTGGTCTCGACGCCGAACCGGGCGAGGAAGCCGTCGCAGAAGGCCCGGGTCGGCCGGTAGGCGGAATCCGTGACCAGCAGGTGGTCGCCGGCCTTGAGGCAGGCCAGCAGTCCCACCGTGACGGCCGCGAGGCCCGAGGGGGTCAGCACCGTGCCGGACGCCCCGGCGAGATCCGTCCAGGCCTGTTCCAGCGCCCGCGTGGTCGGCGTCCCGGCCGTGCCGTAGGTGTATTCGGAGCGCCGGTGCTGGAGCGCGTCGTAGCTCTCGTAAAGCACCGTCGAGCCGCGGTAGATCGGGGTGTTGACGAAGCCGTGCTGGCGCGAGGGGTCGCGGCCGGCATGGACGAGGCGGGTGCGCTCGCCGAGACGGCGCGGGTCGCGGGGGGGCGTGATGCTCATCGGACCTCGGGATCGACGGGAGGCCGGACCACACCCCGCCGGAGCCCTGCGCGTCAAGCCGCCTCACGTCCCCGCGCCGCCGGGCCAACCCCTTGACCGGACAGCGGTCATCGCCTGGAATGCCGCTTGCTTAGGCAGGAGCATCCCGCAGGCACGGAGCGAACCGGCCGCGGGTCGACAACCGGCCATGGGTCGACAGGAGCTTGGGACTCGGATGAAGACGATCGTTGCGGCGCTCACGCTCGCCCTGGGCGCCAGTGTTCTGCCGGGGAGCGCCCAGGCGCAGGCCACGCTGGCAGGGATCAAGCAGAAGGGTTTTCTCACCTGCGGCTCCAACCCGGGCCTCGCGGGCTTCGGCGTGCCGGACGCGCAGGGGCGCTGGACCGGGCTCGACGTCGATTTCTGCCGGGCGCTGGCGGCGGCCATCTTCAACGACACCACGAAGATCCGATTCATCCCGCTCTCGGCGAAGGATCGCTTCACGGCCCTCCAGTCGGGCGAGGTCGACCTGCTGTCGCGCAACACCACGTGGTCGATGTCGCGCGACACCACGCTCGGTCTCGACTTCCCGGCGGTCAATTTCTACGACGGCCAGGGCTTCATGGTGAAGAAGAAGCTCGGCGTGACCTCGGCCAAGCAGCTCGACGGCGCCTCGATCTGCACCCAGCAGGGCACCACCACGGAACTCAACCTCGCGGATTACTTCCGCGCCAACAAGTTGAAGTACGAGGTGGTGGCCTTCGCCACCGCCGACGAGACCTTCAAGGCCTACGATTCCGGCCGCTGCGACGCCTTCACCACCGACGCCTCCGGCCTCTATTCGGAGCGCCTGCGCGCGTCCAATCCCGACGACAACATCGTGCTCCCGGAGATCATCTCCAAGGAGCCGCTCGCGCCGGCGGTGCGCCACGGCGATTCGCAATGGGCCGACATCGTGCGCTGGACCCACTACGCCATGCTCAACGCCGAGGAGGCGGGGATCACCCAGGCCAACGTCGACCAGATGAAGGGCTCCGACAATCCGGACGTGCGCCGCATCCTGGGCACCGAGGGCAAGTTCGGCGAGGGGATCGGCCTCACCAACGACTGGGCCTACCGGATCGTCAAGCTCGTCGGCAATTACGGCGAGAGCTTCGAGCGCAACGTCGGCCAGGGCTCGCCGCTCAAGATCCAGCGCGGCGTCAACGCCCTTTGGTCGAAGGGCGGCCTGCAATACGGCCCGCCGATCCGCTGAGGCGGCGGAGGGTTTCGGGTCGAGCGCGGGATCCCTTCTCCCGTGCGGGAGAAGGGCAGGGATGAGGGTCCCGGGAGGGAGCCGCAGTGAAGCTAAAACGACGGTGAGGGGAGCGGAACAGGTCAGCTTCGAACACTGATCGGCGTGCTGGCAGCGGCAGCCTCGTGTCCGCTTGCGGCTCCCTCCCGGGACCCTCACCCCTGCCCCTCTCCCGCACGGGAGAGGGGATGCTACCCGCGCTCGACTTCCATCATCCGTCCCACGTCCGCGCCCATCGAGCGCTCCCGTCAGGACCCGAACCGCCTTGTCGAACAGCCCATCGGTCGCCCCGCCCTCCCGGCCGCCCCGGGTCTCGCCGCTCTACGACCCGCGGGTGCGTGGCTGGGCCGCCCAGGCCCTGCTCGTGCTGGCGGTCGGGCTGCTGGTCTGGACCGCCGTCGACAACGCCGCCGAGAACCTGCGCAACGCCCGCATCGCCTCGGGCTTCGGCTTCCTGTCGAACACCGCCGGCTTCGACGTCAGCCAGGCGCTCGTGCCCTTCGCGGCGGCGAGTTCGACCTACGGGCAGGCCTTCGTGGTGGGCCTCCTCAACACGCTGGTCGTCGCCGCCATCGGCATCGTGCTGGCGACCCTGCTCGGCTTCCTGATCGGCGTGGCGCGGCTGTCGCCCAACTGGATGCTGGCCAGGCTGGCGGGCGTCTACGTCGAGGTGATCCGCAACATCCCGCTGCTGCTCCAGCTCCTGTTCTGGTACGTGGCGGTGCTCTCGGCGCTGCCCGGCGCGCGCGAGTCCCTGAGCCTCCCGGGATCGGTCTTCCTCAACCAGCGCGGCCTCTACGTGCCCAAGCCGATCCTGGCCCCGGATGCCTGGGCGCTGCCGCTCGCGCTCGGCCTCGGGATCGCCGCGGCGCTCGCCTACCGGGTGCGCGCCCGCCGCCGTCAGGCCCGCACCGGCCGACAGGCGCCGGTGTGGCTCGCCGGCCTCGCCCTGGCGCTCGGCCTGCCGCTCGCCACCTGGGGCGGGCTGGCGCTCGTCGGCGCCGCTCCGGTCACGGTCGAAGTGCCGGTGAAGGGCACCTTCAACCTGCGCGGCGGGCTGCAGCTCTATCCCGAGTTCGTCGCGCTGGTGCTGGGTCTCTCCCTCTACACCGCGGCCTTCATCGCCGAGGTGGTGCGGGCGGGCATCCAGGCGGTGTCCCGCGGCCAGACCGAGGCCGCCCGCGCGCTCGGCCTCCAGCCGGGACCGACCCTGCGCCTCGTGGTGATCCCGCAGGCCATGCGGGTGATCGTGCCGCCGCTCACCAGCCAGTACCTCAACCTCACCAAGAACTCGTCGCTGGCGGTGGCGATCGGCTACCCGGACCTCGTGCAGGTCTTCATGGGCACCGTGCTGAACCAGACGGGGCAGGCGGTGGAGGTGGTGGCGATCACGATGGCGGTCTACCTCTCCATCAGCCTCGTCACCGCCCTCGTGATGAACATCTACAACCGGCGCGTCGCGCTGGTGGAGCTGTGAGGGCGCGATGACCGCCGGACCCCGGACCCTGCCGCTCAGCTTCATCCGCCGCGAGCCCGTGCCGCCGGCCCCGGCACCCGTGCTGGTGAGCGGTCCGCTCGCCTGGGCGCGGGCCAACCTCTTCTCGGGTCCCGGCAACACCCTGCTGACGCTGCTCGCGCTCGCCATCGTGGTGCTGGTGGTGCCGCCGCTCGCCCGCTTCCTCGTCCTCGACGCGGTGTTCACGGGGACGAACCGCGACGCCTGCCGGCCCGAGGTGGTGGGCCGCCCGGTCGGGGCCTGCTGGGCCTTCGTGGCCCAGAAGATCAACTACTTCGTGTACGGCTCCTACCCGATCGAGGAGCGCTGGCGGGCCAACCTCTTCTTCGGCCTCGCGGCGGTCGGGATCGGCTGGCTCCTGTGGCTCGACGCGCCGCGGCGGGGCCTCGCCGCCCTGTACGTCTTCGTGATCTTCCCCCTCGCGGGCTACGCGCTGCTCGCGGGCGTGCCGATGCTCGGCCTGTCGAAGGTGCCGACCTCGCTGTGGGGCGGGATGCTGGTCACGCTCGTGGTCTCGCTCGTCGGCATCGTGGCCTCGCTGCCGCTCGGGATCCTGCTGGCGCTGGGGCGGCGCTCGGAGCTGCCGCTGGTCCGGCTCGTCTGCGTGATCTTCATCGAGTTCTGGCGCGGCGTGCCGCTGATCACCGTCCTGTTCATGGCCAACGTGATGCTGCCGCTCTTCCTGCCCGGCGACGTCACGGTGGATCGCCTGATGCGCCCGCTCGTCGGCATCGCGCTGTTCTCGGCCGCCTACATGGCCGAGATCGTCCGCGGCGGGCTCCAGGCGATCCCGCGCGGCCAGACCGAGGGCGCGGCCTCGCTGGGCCTCGGCTACTGGCAGAGCATGCGCCTGATCGTGCTGCCCCAGGCCCTGCGCATCGTCATCCCGGGCATCGTCAACAGCTTCATCGCCCTATTCAAGGACACCACGCTGGTGTCGATCGTCGGGATCTTCGACTTCATCCGCACGATCGAATCGGCCCGCGTCGACCCGAACTGGGCCGCGCCCACCGTGGTCACGACGGGTTACGCCTTCGCGGCCCTGTTCTATTTCGTTTTCTGCTTCGGCATGTCGCGCTACGCGCTCTACGTGGAGCGCCGGCTGGCTGCCGGCCAACGACGGTGATCCCCGCATGACCGCGTCACACCTGCCCGAGACCGACCCGGACCTCGCGCCCGCCGACACCTCCGCGGCCCGCCTCGCCGAGGCCCCCACGGCGGTGACGCTGGAGCGCGTCAACAAGTGGTACGGCGCCTTCCACGTCCTGCGCGACGTCGACCTCACCGTGCGCCGCGGCGAGCGCATCGTCATCTGCGGCCCCTCGGGCTCCGGCAAGTCGACGCTGATCCGCTGCATCAACCGCCTGGAGGAGCACCAGGCCGGGCGCATCGTGGTGGACGGGATCGAACTCACCAACGACTTGAAGCGGATCGACGAGATCCGGCGCGAGGTCGGCATGGTCTTCCAGCACTTCAACCTCTTCCCGCACCTCACGGTGCTGGAGAACTGCACGCTGGCGCCGATCTGGGTGAAGAAGACGCCGAAGGCCGAGGCCGAGGCCCTGGCGATGCGCTACCTCACCCGGGTCAAGATCCCCGACCAAGCCCACAAGTATCCGGGCCAGCTCTCGGGCGGGCAGCAGCAGCGCGTCGCCATCGCCCGCTCGCTGTGCATGAGCCCCAAGATCATGCTGTTCGACGAGCCGACCTCGGCCCTCGACCCCGAGATGGTCAAGGAGGTGCTCGACACGATGGTGGGCCTCGCCGACGAGGGCATGACCATGCTGGTGGTCACCCACGAGATGGGCTTCGCCCGTCAGGTCGCCGACCGGGTGATCTTCATGGACGAGGGGCAGATCGTAGAGATGAACACGCCGGACGCCTTCTTCCGCGCCCCCCGGCACGAGCGCACCAAGCTGTTCCTGAGCCAGATCCTGCACTGACGGCCGGCGGCCACGTGAGCGCCGCCGCGCCTCAGCGCCCGCGTCCGGTCTCCACCGGCAGATCCTCGCGCGCGCCCCATTCCGACCAGGACCCGTCGTAGAGCGCCCGCGGCTCGCGCCCCATTGTCTCGAGCGCGAGCGACACGATGGCGGCGGTGACGCCCGAGCCGCAGGTGGTGACGACCGGGCGGTCGAGGTCGAGTCCGGCCTCCCGGAAGATCGCCGTGAGGGCGGCCGGGTCCTTGAGCTGCCCGCGCTCCTGCAGGGCGCCGTAATGCACGTTGAGCGAACCCGGGATGTGGCCGGGGCGCACGCCCGGGCGGGGCTCCGGCTCCTCGCCGGCGAAGCGCGCCGCCGAGCGGGCATCGACCACCTGGGCGGCGCCCGCCAGCGCCCGCTTGATATCCCCGACATCCGCCACGGCCGAATGATCGAGCCGGGCGGTGAAGTGGCGCCGGTCGCGGGGCCGCGGGTCGCCCTCCTCGACCGGGTGCCCGCCCGCCACCCAGGCCGGGAAGCCGCCCGCGAGGATCGCCACGTCGCGCGCGCCGAAGACCCGGAGCATCCAGCGCACGCGCGGCGCGGAAAACAGGCCCATGCCGTCGTAGACCACCACCGTCATGCCGTCGCCGATGCCGAGCGCGCGCATGCGCGAGGCAAATGCCTCCGGCGACGGCAGCATGTGGGGCAGGGGGCTGTCCTCGTCGCGCACGGCGTCGATGTCGACGCGCACCGCGCCCGGGATGTGGCCGGCGCGGTACTCCGCCGCCGCATCGCGGTTCATGGCCGGCAGGTACCAGGAGCCGTCCACCACGACGATGTCGGGGGCGGCGAGCCGCTGCGCCAGCCAGTCCGTCGTCACGAAGGGTCCTGTCGCCATGCCGTCCACCTCGATCCGGGCGCCCGAATGCCAACGGCCGCGCCTTGGTCTGCCCAACCTATAAACACCATTCGGTGAGGAGGCCACGGATCCGCGCCGGACGGGTGGCTGCGGCGGCGTGCGCCGGGTACACCGGGCCGGAAGCCGACGGCGTCGGAATCAGGCGCGCAGGGGGGACGATGGCGGAGGGGATCGTGGGATGCGGCACCGGGCCCGGTTTGGCACGGCTCCTGCAAGGCCCGTCTCACTGCAACCGCCGTGTTCACTCTCCCTTGCACGGCCGGGCGCGGTCGACGGGCCAGGCAGTGAGACTCCGAGGGCTGCCTGGCCCGCCCGACGCGCGCCGCAGGAGGGGCTGCTGGCCTCGCCGGAGCCGCGCCACGCCGGGGTGGCGGCCCGGATCGGTCGGACCGGTGCCAGGGAGGTCGTGATGAACGCCACGGCTCGCTTCGAGAGCCCCCTGCGGCCCGACACGGTGGAGATTCTCTCGCGCGGCTACATCGCCTCGGCGATCTGGTGCGCCGACCTGCGGGCCGCCACCCCGCGCACCGCCACGCTGCACCGCCTCGTGCCGCGGCCGTCGCGCCGGATGCCGGCCGGCGGGCGGAGCACCGTCCTGGCCTTCGGGCGGGCGGTCCAGGCCTGAGAGTGCGTCATACGAAATCCGATCGATCGCATCGCCAAAGTGAACCTTGACGATGCGGATTTCGGCTTCGCTTAGGCGCGCGGAGCCTCGGCTCCGCCGCGCGGGCTGCCTGATACGAGATCCGAACTGATCGTCCGGATTGCGTATCAGACCCGCCGGCCGCGGTCGCGGGGCGGGGCGCCGCAGCGCCACTCGATGACGCGGTATTCGGGGTGACTGCCGATCCAGCGCGCGAGCTGCGGCTGCGCGATCCGCAGGCAGAGGCGCGGCTCCTCGACATCGAGGAGGAGGCGGCGCAGCTCGCAGGTGTCGGGCGATGCGGCAAGGCAGGCCGTGAAGTAGAGGAAGAAACCGGTCATCGGGAATCCGCCGGAAGGACCGCCGGCCCGCGCCGGCGGCATCCAGCGCAACGCACCGGGCCTGCCTTCGGATGCAGCGGGTCCCTGCGACGAAAAAGGGCGGCCGAAGCCGCCCTTTTCGTCATTGATGCCGACCCGTCAGAGTCGCGGCGAGCGCCCGCGCATCAGGCCGAACACGGCCGAGACCGCGAACAGCACGATGGCGACGAAGAAGACGATCTTGGCCGCTTCCATCGCGGTGCCGGCGATGCCGCCGAAGCCGAGCAGGGCCGCGACCAGAGCGACGACCAGGAACGTGATAGCCCAACCGATCATGGTGATCTCCCGTCAATCATGACGCTGGCGCCTGCTGGACCAATCGCGATCCGAAGCGTCGCAGCAACTTGCACGAAGAACCCGGACGAGGGCGATGTAGTTCCGCGGGAATCGTTCGACGCGCCCGGGACGATGCGCCGGGCGGAGCTTCGGCCGGTGATGCGGGAGGTCGGGCCGGATGGCTCCCCGAGCAGGACTCGAACCTGCGACAAGGCGATTAACAGTCGCCTGCTCTACCAACTGAGCTATCGGGGAACGGCCCGGGACGCATACTCCAAGCGCCCGGCGCGGTGCAAGGGTGTTGGCGGCGCCCTGGAGCATTTTCCGACGAAGCGGAGACCGGTTCGTCGCAGAATGTGCGGCAAGTCAAGGATCTAGAGCAGTGCGATCGTCCGGCCGCGCATTCCGGTTGCCTCCGCCGCCGCCGCTCTGTTAAAGAGCCCTCGTCCCGGGCCGGCCGCCCGCCCCGGGGATGCGGCGCCCCCGGCGCCGCGGAACGGCCTCGTGGCGGAGTGGTTACGCAGAGGACTGCAAATCCTTGCACCCCGGTTCGATTCCGGGCGAGGCCTCCACCGTTTTTCCCGATCCTTCCGAAGGCGAACCGGCCCGTGCCGGCGCCGGTGAGCGTCCCCGGCGCGAGGGCTGCGCGGGGTCGGGCGAACCTTGCCTTTTCGACGGCGATCCACCACAACCGCGACGCCCGGCGGCCCGGCCGCCTCACGCCTCCAGAGACCTCCATGCTCGATTACGCGCAAGCGCGCCGCCTCATGGTCGATTGCCAGTTGCGGACCTTCGACGTGACCGACATCGCGGTGCTCGACGCCTTCGACGCCGTCCCGCGCGAGCGCTTCGTGCCGGAGGGCCGGGAGGCCTTCGCCTACATTGACCAGCCGCTCGCGCTCGGCACCGAGGAGGGCGAGACCCGCTACACGCCCGCCCCGATGGTGCTCGCCCGGCTGATCCAGGCCCTCGCCCTCCGCCCGGGCGAGCGCGCCCTCGACGTGGCGACGGGGCTCGGCTACGCGGCCGCGCTCCTCGACCGGCTCGGCGCCCGGGTGACGGCTCTCGAATCGCTGCCCGGCCTCGCCGGCCAGGCGCGCGAGCGCCTCGCCGGCCGGGAGATCGTCGTCGAGACGGGTCCGCTTCCCGCGGGCGCTCCCCAGCAGGGCCCCTTCGACGCGATCCTGATCAACGGGCGCATCGAGACGCGGCCGCAGACGCTGCTCGACCAGCTGGCCGATGGCGGGCGCCTCGCCTGCGTGCAGGGCCAGGGCCGCACCGGCAAGGCCACCCTCTGGGTGCGCGCCGGGAACGCCTTCGGGTCCCGCCCGCTCTTCGACGCCACCCTCCCGGCCCTGGGCGCCTTCGCGGCCGAGACCGGCTTCACCTTCTGAGCCAGCCGACCTGGCCGCGGCCGGGTCGAATCGCCGGCGCCGGCAGCCCCGCCGCAGCCCATGCGGGGGCCATCGCGCGCGACCTCGGTTCGCCGCGCTACCAACAGACTCAACGTATTTCCGCGTGAACAGCGGGGATAAATCGGTGTCGGTCCGGGCCGCGACTGTGCGTGTTCGGGGCGGCGTCTCGAACAGGCCTCCGGGACTGTCGCCTTTTTGCGCCACCGCCCGCCAAAGTCGGCTCCTGCCGGCTGCCGCCGATGCCTCCGGGCGCGCCGTCAGCTAAGGTTTGACGCGAGGTGGGCTCAGCCGAATGGGTTCGGGACCGTCGCGTGCCGGAACCGATTGCGACAGGCCGCACTCAAGGTGGTTAGGCGTGACTGAAACACGACATCGAGCGCAACGCGGCCTCTGGCTCCGTACCGTTGCGGTCGCGGCCCTCATCCTGGCGGGGGAGGGCGCGCGGGCGGAGACGCTGGACAGCGCGCTCGGGCGCGCATACGCGGGCAATCCGACTCTCAACACGCAGCGCGCCACGCAGCGCGCCACGGACGAGAACGTGGCGATCGCGGTGGGCGGGTACCGCCCGCGCGTCAGCGGCTCGGCCTCGATCGGCGTGCAGAACACCGACGGAACGCAGGCGGGGCAGCGCATCCGGCAGACGATCCTGCCGGGCTCGGCCGGGCTGACCGTCACCCAGACCCTGTTCAACGGCTTCCAGACCGACAGCCAGACCCGGCTCGCCGAATCGCAGGTGCTGGGTGGGCGCGAGACCCTGCGCAACGTCGAGATGTCGGTGCTGTTCTCGGCCGCGCAGGCCTACATGAACGTGCTGGCCGACACCGCGACCCTGGAACTGAACCGCAACAACGTCGAGGTGCTGGAGGAGCAGCTCCGCCAGACCCGCGACCGCTTCAACGTCGGCGAGGTCACCCGCACCGACGTCGCACAGGCCGAGGCCCGGCTCGCGGGTGCCCGCTCGCAGGTCAGCCTCGCCGAATCGACTCTGCGCACCAGCATCGCCACCTACCGGCAGATCGTCGGCGTCGAGCCGCGCCAGCTCGCCCCGGGCCGTCCCCTCGACCGCTACGTTCCGGGCAACCTCACGGCCGCCATCGACATCGGCCTGCGCGAGCATCCCAACATCGTCTCGGCCCTGCACGACGTCGATGCGGCCGAGGCCAGCGTGCGCGTGGCCGAGGCGGCGCTCTACCCGACCGTGAGCCTGAACGGCTCCGTGCAGAAGCTGTTCGACCAGCAGTTCGGCAACTCCGAACTGTTCTCGGGCGCCGTCACCGGCCAGCTGAGCGTGCCGCTCTACCAGGGCGGCGCGGAGTACGCGCAGATCCGTCGGTCCAAGGAGCAGGTCGGCGCGGCGCGGATCCAAGTCGAGATCGTGCGCGATCAGGTGCGCGCCTCGATCGTCACGGCCTGGGGCAACCTCGACGCCGCGAAGGCGCGCGTCATCGCCCAGCAAGCGCAGGTGCAGGCCAACGAGGTGGCGCTCAACGGCGTGCGCGAGGAGGCCCGCGTCGGCCAGCGCACCACCCTGGACGTCCTGAACGCCCAGCAGGAACTGCTCAACGCCCGCGTGAACCTCATCGCGGCCCAGCGCGACCGGGTGGTCAGCTCCTATCAGGTCGTGCAGACCATCGGCCGGCTCACCACGGCCTTCGTGGGAATCCGGGTCGCGCAGTACAGCTCCAAGCAGCATTTCGATCAGGTCAAGGACCTCTGGTACGGCGTGCGCACCCCCGACGGGCGCTGAGCATGGCGAGCGCGCCACACCCGGCGATACTCCTGTTGGCGGCGGGTGGGCCGGCTTTGTGCGGCGGACCGGACGTGGAATACTGCTGATGGGCGCGGTCGCGCCTTCCCCCTGACCCGAGCGTTTCGAAGTCGATGAGCGCAGCGAGCCCCAAGCCGCAGGAACCTTCGATGGAGGAGATCCTCGCCTCCATCCGCCGCATCATCGCCGACGACCAGAAGGAAGCCGAGCCCGCGCCCGTCGCGAGCGCGCCCCCACCGCCGGTGCGGGAGGTGCCCAAGCCCGAGCCGGTGAAGGCTGCGCCGGCACCCGAGCCGGATTTCGAGGAGGACGACGTCCTCGATCTCGCCGAGGTGGCCGAGCCGGTGCGCAAGGCGCCGCTCGACCTCGACATGCCGGAGATCGGCTTCCGGGACGACGAGCCGATCGACTTCGACGCGATCGAGATCGAGCCGGAACCGGAGCCCGTGAAGGCGGCGGCCCCGCTGCCCCCGCCTGCACCGCCCCCCCCGCCGCCGCAGCCCGCCCCGGCGGCCCCGGCCCCCGAGAGCCGCCTCCTGTCGCGGGAATCGGACGCGAGCGTCAGCCAGGCCTTCACGCTGCTCGCCAACACGGTCCTGTCGAACAACGCCCGCACCCTGGAGGATCTCGTCCAAGAGATGCTGCGGCCGATGCTGAAGGCGTGGCTCGACGACAACCTGCCGGTGATGGTCGAGCGGCTGGTGCGGGCGGAGATCGAGCGCGTCGCCCGCGGGCGCTGAGAGTTGACGGCAGGGCCGCCGTCCGGTTGAAAGCGCGAACGAGGGGGCCGGCCGCCCGCGCGGCTCACGGCCCCTTTTCCTGTTTCGCGGTTTCGCCGGCGCGCACGCCCCCGCCGAGAGGTGAGGGGACGGCGTCCGGCGCGGATGATTCCGTCATGATGGACAAGACCTTCGATCCTGCCGCCGTCGAGGCGCGCATCGCCGCCGAGTGGGAGGAGGCCCAGGCCTTCCGGGCCGGCCGGCCCGATCGCGCAGACGCCGCCCCCTTCAGCATCATGATCCCGCCGCCGAACGTGACGGGCTCGCTGCACATGGGCCACGCGCTCAACAACACCCTGCAGGACGTGCTCGTCCGCTTCGAGCGCCTGCGGGGCAAGGACGTGCTCTGGCAGCCCGGGACGGACCACGCCGGCATCGCCACCCAGATGGTGGTGGAGCGCCGCCTCGCCGAGCGCCAGGAGCCCGACCGCCGGATGCTCGGGCGCAGCGAGTTCGTGCGCCGCGTCTGGGAGTGGAAGGCGGAATCGGGCGGCACCATCGTCAACCAGCTGAAGCGGCTCGGCGCCTCCTGCGACTGGTCGCGGGAACGCTTCACCATGGACGAGGGCCTCTCGAAGGCCGTCGTGAAGGTGTTCGTGGACCTGCACGCGCAGGGGCTGATCTACCGCGACAAGCGCCTCGTGAACTGGGATCCGAAGTTCCAGACCGCGATCTCGGACCTCGAAGTCCAGCAGGTCGAGGTGAAGGGCCATCTCTGGCACTTCGCCTACCCGGTGGTGGACGAGGCGGGCGGCGAGACGGGCGAGACCATCACGGTGGCGACGACCCGGCCCGAGACCATGCTGGGCGACACCGCGGTGGCGGTCCACCCGGAGGACGAGCGCTACCGGGCGCTCGTCGGCAAGCGGGTGCGCCTGCCGCTGGTCGGGCGCCTGATCCCGATCGTGGCGGACGAGTATTCCGATCCCGAGAAGGGCACCGGGGCGGTCAAGATCACGCCCGCGCACGACTTCAACGACTTCGAGGTCGGACGGCGGCACGGCCTGCCGCTCGTCAACGTCCTGGACGACGAGGCGCGCCTCTGCCTGGAGGGCAACGCGGCGTTCCTCGACGGCGCGGCGCCCGATCCCGCGACCCTGGCGCTGCACGGCCTCGACCGCTTCGAGGCGCGCAAGCGCGTCGTGGCGATGATGGAGGAGGCGGGGCGCCTCGCCACCATCGAGCCCAACACCCACGCGGTGCCGCACGGCGACCGCTCGGGCGTCGTCATCGAGCCCTACCTCACCGACCAGTGGTACGTGGACGTGAAGCCGCTCGCCGAGCGGGCAATGCAGGCGGTGCGCGACGGGCGCACCCGCTTCGTGCCGGAGACCTACGAAAAAACCTACTTCCAGTGGCTGGAGAACATCGAGCCCTGGTGCATCTCGCGCCAGCTCTGGTGGGGCCACCAGATCCCGGCGTGGTACGACCCGGACGGGCGCGTCTTCGTGGCGGCGACCGAGGAGGAGGCGCTGGAGAAGGCGAGCGCCCATCACGGCCGCCCGGTGAGCCTGCGCCGGGACGAGGACGTGCTGGACACGTGGTTCTCCTCCGGCCTGTGGCCGTTCTCGACGCTGGGCTGGCCGGAGCAGACGCCGGAACTCGCCCGCTACTACCCGACGAGCGCCCTCGTCACGGGCTTCGACATCATCTTCTTCTGGGTCGCCCGGATGATGATGCTGGGGCTCCACGCGATGGATGAGGTGCCCTTCCGGACCGTCTACATCCACGCCCTCGTCCGGGACGAGAAGGGCGCCAAGATGTCGAAGTCGAAGGGCAACGTGGTCGATCCGCTCGACCTCGTCGACCGCTACGGCGCCGACGCGCTGCGCTTCACGCTCGCCGCCATGGCGGCGCAGGGCCGCGACATCAAGCTCTCGGTCCAGCGCGTCGAGGGCTACCGCAACTTCGCGACCAAGCTGTGGAACGCCGCGCGCTTCGCCGAGATGAACGGCTGCCGGATCGACCCCGACTTCCGGCCCGACGCCGTGCGCGAGACGCTGAACGCCTGGGCGATCGGCGAGGCCGCCCGCGCGGCGGGCGAGGTGACGGCGGCGCTCGACGCCTACCGCTTCAACGACGCCGCCAACGCCGCCTACCGCTTCGTCTGGAACGTCTTCTGCGACTGGTACCTCGAACTCGCCAAGCCCGTGCTGCAGGGCGAGGAGGGGCCGGCCCGGGAGGAGACCCGCCGCACGGTCTCGTTCCTGATCGACCAGATCTGCGCGCTCCTCCACCCGTTCATGCCGTTCCTCACCGAGGAGCTGTGGGCCACCAAGGGCCGGGAGGCGGGTCTCTCGCGCGGGCTCCTGGCGCTGTCGCGCTGGCCCGACCTCGGCGCCCTGCGGCGGCCCGAGGCCGAGGCGGAGATCGGCTGGGTGGTCGACCTCGTCTCGGAGATCCGCTCGGCGCGCTCGGAGACGAACGTGCCGGCGGGCGCGCAGATCCCGCTGGTGCTGGTCTCGCCGAGCGAGGCCGTGCGGGCGCGCCTGGAGCGCTGGGGCGAGACCGTGCGGCGCTTGGGGCGTCTCTCGGAGATCGGCGAGGCACAGGCGAGCCCGGCCAAATCGGTGCAGCTCCTCGTGCGCGGCGAGGTCGCGGCGCTGCCCCTCGAAGGTGTGGTGGACCTTGCCGCCGAGGTGGCGCGGCTGCGCAAGGAGGAGGGCCGGCTCACCGGCGAGATCGCCAAGACCGACGCCAAGCTCGCCAACGCGGACTTCCTGGCCCGCGCCCCCGAGGAGGTGGTGGAGGAGCAGCGCGAGCGCCGCGACGCCGCCGCCGAGCGCCTCGCCAAGGTGCGCGAGGCGCTCGCCCGCCTGGAGGGCTGACTGAGGCCAGGCCCGGCCGCCTCAGCGGCCGGCGGCCTGCGGGTGCGCCAGCACCCGGTAGAACCCGTCCGGATCGTCGGCGCCGGACGCCTCGGCGCGTGCGAGCGCCGCGACCACCCTGGCGGCGATCGGCAGCCGGTAGTGCAGCGGATCCCAGTAATTGGCATCCCGCGTCGTGACGCCGGAGGGGATCCGGAAATCCACTACGGTGGCGCCGCGGCTGCGGCCGATCGCGGCGGCGCGGGCCTTGCAGGCCGCCTCCCGCTCCGCCCCGGGGCTGCCGGGCGGCGCCTGCGCCCCGACATGCACCGGCATGAAGGCGACGAGCCTGCGGGCCTCCGGCGGCAGCGCGGCGAGCAGCGCATCGAGCCAGTCGAGGGCGGGCAGGGGGCCGGGGCCGACCGAGGGGTCCTCGCGTTCCCAGGTACGGATATGGGTGGCCGCGCGGGCCGCGTCGTAGCTCGCCTCGGGCGGGGTGAAGACCTCGTAACCGTCGTGGCGGATGCGCTCTGGCATCCGGCCGAGCCGATGCAGCAGCACGCGGCCGGCGATCTGCAGGCTCTGAAGGTTCCACTGGTGCAGGAGGCCGCGCCACGCGGCGTCGGACCGGTAGAGCCAGGCCGGGAAGGCCCGGAAGGTCAGGCGCTTGGCGTCGGCCTTTGCGTCGCACCAGTTCGCGTCGAGCCCGAACACCACGCCCCTGACCTGCACCGTGTCCAGGAAGAGCCGGGCGAGCTGCACCTGCTCCCAGGGCGTCGCGGCGTTCATGGCGAGGTTGGCGAAGCGCCCGCCCAGCGCCGCGTCGAGGGACTCGGGATCGAGCAGGCGCGCGGTGGAGGTGCCGAACACCGCCGCGTCGAAGGCGCCGCTGCGGACTACCTGCGGGTACATGAAGCGCTGGTTGAGATCCATGATCGGCCCCGGCGGCCGACCGGGCGCCGCGCGCAGGCCGTAGGGGTCCATCGCGGCGATGAAGCCGAGGATCGCGAGCCCCGCCGCCGCCGCGACGGCGAGGACCGTGCCGACGAACCGGCGCCACGCGCCGGCCGAGCCGGCGACGACGGGTGCTGCAGGATCCGCACCGGCCGGCCGTACGGCCCGCCGGGCGCCGGGCGCGAGGCTGTTCACATGCCCTGGTTCCGCGGTTGACCCCACGGCGTCAACCCCCTATGCCGACGCCTGCTCCGCGAGGGGAACGCCGGCCATGGCCGCGCGGGCCGCCCGGATGCGAGCGCGTAGCTCAGCTGGTAGAGCAACGGACTTTTAATCTGTAGGTCCTGGGTTCGAGCCCCAGCGCGCTCACCATCTCACCTAGGCTCAGACGCGGTGGCATAACGCTATACAACTTCAGGCTTTTTGACGTTCGCCGAAGCCTCGCGAAGGGTCGCACTGCACGGTGCTGCTGGAGAGGATCTGACGCTCCTGTAGCCGAACCCCCACCCTTCTTCCGGCGTGTGACATACTCGGCGATGGTCCGCTTCGTAGTCTCGTCGAGGTGCAGCGTGTCGAAGACCGGAGCCAGCATATGGCTGTTCGACTCTTAGCTCTGCCAGGTATGCGGTTTGACCCGCGTCTCCTGGAAGTACCGCTTGGTGGCCTCCACGACTCGATGACGCGGGAGGTCGCTACGGAGCTTCCCAGCGTACTCTTCTAGAAGTCGTTGAGAATATGCTTGAGCTTCTGCCTTCCTTATTGTCTTCGCTGACAGTCTGATGTGCACCCCGTTTGCCCGAAAACGCACCCACCACACATCACGACGTTTGTAGACCGACGCCAACGCCGCGCTCCCCTTGAACCCGCTAGGAGAGCGTTGCACGGATCCGAAATCCGGCAACCATTATCGCGTCCGAGCCAACATTATGTCTAGATTGATCAGCTAAGTTCACACATTCTGCTGACTAAGATACTTGAGGCACAGCGTCGTCAAAAAAGCGAGCAAATAAGGCAAATTCTGCTCATCTATGTCAGAGCAAAAATATTCACCGCAGCCGTCCTTGTGAAACTCAAACATAGATAAATGGTGTAAATTGGGCCGCTCACCGAGCTTTCTCATGGCCTAATAAATGATGACTACATTCATCTCGCACTTCTAAATCTTAGTTATTGTTATGCAACGTATTTATCGTTGAAGTTTTCTCATAGAAACATATCATCATTTACAATCATATTTAAAAATACACAGTAAGTGCTTGAGAAAGACAATGTCTCTGAGTTTATGAACAGGTAGGATTATTAAGGCACGAGGAGGAACATCAGCCAAAATTCATTCAGTTGCACAATAGTCACATTGCGAGCGAAATTTGCGCGGGCGAATCCCAAGTCTTTACTCACGCAGAACATTTATTAAAACTACCCCTTCCGTCAGAGAACGCCAATTCACTCCATGCCAATAAAAATCAGCAATGCAGAGCGTCACGCTGAGCAGGCGACAACACTCACAGCATTTCCAATCAATTTAAATGATGTAAAGCGTGTAGTGACGGAGATTTTATCACTTTTCGGTAGGAGTAATATATTCGCTGAGTATACAGTTCATGACATCCGGCACATAGATGATATGCTATCACAGCTAGATTGGCTAGTGCCTGAGAATACGAAACAAATTCTGGCACCAGCCGACTGGTTGCTGATCGTAATGTCGATTTATTTTCATGACATGGGGCTCATCGTCACCGAAGAAGAATACAACAATCGCACCAAATCAGATTTTTTTCAATTCTGTGAGACCCACTTGTTCTCAGGAACAGATGGCGCAGACTATAAATCAAAAGTTGCTACCCTTGATCCCGATAAACGAGAGAGATTTCTCTATCAAGAATTTGTCCGAGCAAATCATGGTAAGAGAGTTCGAGAATGGATTGAAGGCAGAGATCATCCGCATTTCGGTGTCGCATCGGCGCAAGTTGCTGAAATTGATCGATTATTGGGAAGGTTGGTTCCGGAATTTCGACGGGACTTAGCGCTTGTCTGCGAAAGCCATAGTCTCGATGACATCGACAATACGAACAAATACCCACTTTCTCAGCCCTACGGAAATAGCGACGATGAAAGCGCCAATGTACAATACTGTGCAGCGATACTTCGAACCGTCGACCTTCTCCAAATAACCCAGAGCCGTACTCCAACCACATTGTTCCGTCTGATCAGTCCTACCGATCCGATCAGCCAATCCGAATGGTCTAAGCAAAACGCTGTTCGACGGGTTCGCTATAAATCAGAGATTGATCGTGATGGAAATATAGCTGAATCTGTTCAAGCTCAAACTGTAGAGGTATACGCAAACTTTCATGACGAAGATAGTTTTTTTGGTCTAACATCATACTTAAAGTACGCAGAATCACAACTCAACTCGACCTATACTGCTATACAAAATTCTAGTAAGAAAAACTCTAAGAAGTTCGAATTCCCTTGGCGGGATATTGATACGAAGAACGTTAAAGTGGAGGGATTTTTAACCACTCCTTTTACGTTTGTTATCGACCAAGAGAAAATCTTAAATCTATTAACTGGCCATACGTTGTACAATGACAGCAATGTTGTTGTTCGCGAGTTGACGCAGAATGCTATAGATGCTGTTCGCCTACAAGCGTCGATTGATCGTAGAGACTCAGCCTCAACCGGAACGGTCAAGATTGTTTGGAATAGCAACAAATCGGAACTTAGCATAATCGATAATGGAACTGGAATGACCCAGGCGATTATCGAGAATCATCTCTTGAAGGTTGGATCGTCTCGATAACAAGATCCAAAATTCAAGGAAGGCCACCCGAATTTCAATCCGATCAGCCGCTTTGGTATAGGCGTGTTGTCATCATTCATGGTGGCCGACACTGTGGAAATCGTAACTGTCTCCCCCGATGAAGATGAAGCACGTAAAATATCTCTGCGTTCAGTTCATGGCGTGTTCCTCATCAAGTTGCTTGACAAAGCTACAGACCCTGAAGCACGGGCGCTCGGCCCACACGGGACATCATTTAAGCTAACATTCCGCAGAAGTGCAAAACCAATTGATGTGCTCGCTACGGTGAAACAATGGGTTAGATTCCCCAGGTGTAAAGTTTCTGTTATCATCGACGATCAGCCTGTTGAAAATGTTGGCTTTAAATCTCCTAAAGAGGCTCTTGAGGCTTACATAGAAAACTCAACAACCCAAATATTTGATAAGGACAAGGTAAAAATTGTTGAGAAATCGATCAATGGCGTATCGCTTGCTTTTGCGCTTCAGCATAGTTCACACTTTCGGGACTGGAGCTTTCTTCCCGCACCTGAAAATACACGACGTAATAGGCGACTACAGCTTGAGAATTCTCCGGTCGCCACATGTGTTGAGGGCATAGCAGTCGAATTTGATACCCCGGGGTATGTGGGCGGCACTATCCTATCTATTGCAAACATCGTCGGGCATGACGCTCCTCGAACCAACGTGGCTCGATCGCTCGTGGAAGCGACCACGGAGAAGGAGAATGCTATCAGACATGTATACCGAATGTTATTTGAAAGCGTCGCTGAAGAGTCGATACGACTCCGCAATGAGGAAGGCTTCTCATTAACATGGTCAGTAGAGCAGATCCCATTTCTGCTTGGCCCAATAGCTGCAAGCGCACGAATTCCCATACAATATCGGATTGCTCATCAGGATGCCTTCAGCGCGGTTCCTATGTTCGTTGTTGAAACAGAGGAGGGACGCTCCGCAAAATCACTGGCGGATCTGAAGGCATTGGACGAATTTTGGAGCGTAGATTCGCAACTCATGAGGTCGGTCGAAAACTTTGTTCGCGAAGCTCGGTCCGAAGTCACGGCAAAAGCTCTCCTTGTAACTAGCCAAGGAACATCAGCAGCAATTCCAAACGGTGCACTTCTTGCAAACAGCCATCGCGCCGATCTTGTTCAAGCTGCATTTCAATCGGATTTTGAGCCGGTTGAAATAGTCGGCAATTTATCTGATCGGCGTCTTGATATGAAATGGCAAGTTGCGAGAGATCGTTGGATTTATCAGGATGCTATTGTCGGTGAGCTATATGACTCAGGATTGCATGACATTTTAAGATACTTCCAGGAGCACGAGCGCGATAGGAAGCAAAATGTGATGAGTGCAAAAAGCATTGTTAAATCGATAAATCTCGACGAATATGCAGCAGTTAGGGCTGATTACAAGTTGTATTTGCTGCCCGGAACTCCATTGGCGCATTTAATTGAAAATCCGGCCGCTACGTCAATCATTGATAAGCTTTTCGAGCAGTTTGTATACATGAATTCGCTACCTTACATCTCACGTGGTTTCTCAGCACCGGATTTCAACGCCGGAGAAGCTGTAGAGCGGTACTATCGTACATTAGCTTCGCAGCCAATTGTGCGTTATCTGCCGAATATAGAGCCTTTGCGGAACTCAATTACTCAAATGGCCGGTCGGCTGCGTATCTTTGATCCGCTGTCTTGGTCACAGCGAGATGATATTATCAATCGATTCGCCTGAACAGAAAATAAGTTGCTCACTCGTTTGGGACTTCACGTCTACGATCAATACTTCGAGATAACGAGCAATTACTCTCACCGCGGAGGCACATAGCCTCCGCGGACAGGGTTTATAGATAACCGGACAATACTTGCGTGCCCGTATTTCTAGTATATTGTTTGCTTTAATAACCATTCATTCAAGAGAATCATGAACCGGCGCGGCTGCTCCATCAAGAAAAAATGACTGCATCCTTCGAACATCACTGTCGTGGAGTTGGCAATGCCATCTGACATCCATTGCGTGCAGGTCGGAGAGCAGATTGGATCGTTGCTCCCGGCCAGGATGAGCGTGGGGCATGAGATCTCGCCGAGTCGCGCCAGCGTGTCATGGTCAAGGCAGGCGTGGTTCTGGCGCACGTAACAGGCTGGCAGCCGCGTCTCTCCGCCGATCAGGGCCTCGATCCTGGCGATCTGCTCCGGCTCGCGGTTGAAGAATTCGCTCCCTACGAAATTTTGAACCGAATGGTGGGCGTGGTCGGCCCAACTGCCTCGCCATTCCAAGACCTGACGCATGTTGGTCAGGACGCGTATCCCGAGGGGATCAAGCTTGGCGAAGGATGCGCAGAGCACGAGCGAAGCGACGAGATCGGGCCGCTCCAGCGCGATGATCTGAGCGATCGCTCCCCCCATCGAGCGGCCGATCACGTGGGCTCTGCCGACCCCCAAATGCTCCATCAAGGAGATGGTGTCGCGCGCGAGATCCGTGGTCGAGATCGGCTCGTCGACCTGGGTGCTGCCCCCCGCACCGCGATTGTCGAAGGCGATCACCCGATGTCGCTCGCGCAGGGCGGCGATCTGCGGCCTCCATGCGCTGAGGTCGCCCGCGAGCCCGTGGATCAGCACGACGGGCGGGCCCTGACCCTCGTCGACATAGTTGAGCGCGTAGCGTCCGACGGTTGCGATCGGCATGGGCGGCGGCTCTCTCCGGTTTCAGAAACGGCGCAGGCCGAGGAATCCGGCGATGGCCGCGAGGAACGCCTCGGGATCCTGTGCCATCGGGGCATGGCCGATGCCGGGCAGTTCGATCAGCGTGGCGCCCGGGATCGCGGCGGCCAGGTCCTGCGCCATCGCGGGCGGGGTCGCCGCGTCGAGTTCGCCGACCACCACGAGCGTCGGATTCGCGATGCGGCCGATATTCGCGCCCAGATCGAACCCCGCCAGCGCCTCGCAGGCCTGCGCGAAGACGTCGGGATGCGTCTTCACGAGACCGACGCGCCGTTCGGCGAGGATGTCCGGGTTGGCGGCCCTGAAGGTCTCGGGGAAGAGGCGCTTCATGGCGATGTCGACGACGCCCTCCATACCGTGGCCGCGCACGCGTTCGGCCATGGCACGAAAGGTGGCGCGACCTTCCTCGGGGAAACCGATGCCGGTTCCGGCGAGGACCAGCCGGTCGAACCGGGCCCCGTGGCGGATGGCCAGAGTGCTGGCCACGAAGGCGCCGAGACCGTTGCCCAGGACATCGGCCTGCGTGCCGAGTTCGAGCGCGTCGAACAGGCCTGCGAGGCGGTCGGCGATGCCGTCGATGGTTGAGCCTGCGGAGGATGAGCCGCCGAAGCCCGGGAGATCGGGCACGATGACGCGGCGATCGCGGGCGAGCACGGGCAGGACGGCATTGAAGACCGAGCGGTCGGCCAGCAGCGAGTGCAGGAGGATCAGCGGCTTGCCGCTGCCGTGCTCGGCGACGTCGAGGATGGCGTTGTCGATCTTGATCTGTGTCATTACGTCCCCGCTGTCACGTGTCGTTGTGCCCGACTACTCAGAATACGCCGAGATGCTGGTTCAGGAGGTCGGGATCGTTCTGGATCGAGGCGAGGTCGCCGGCATGGGCCGTCCTGCCGTTGTTGAAGATCACCACGTCGTCGGCGATCTCCATGACGAGCTTCAGGTTCTGCTCCACCAGGATGACCGCGAGGCCGGAATCGCGGATCTGCTTGAGAACGTCAGCGACCTCGGCAACGATCTGAGGCGCGAGGCCTTCCGTCGGCTCGTCGAGCAGGATCAGCCGCGGGTTGGTCATCAGCGCCCGGCCGATCGCCAGCATCTGCTGCTCGCCGCCCGACAGGGACCCGGCGAACTGGCGCTGGCGCTCCTGCAGCCGCGGAAAGGCCGAATAGACCCGAGCAAGCGTCCAGCCGGCGGCCTCGCCCCGCACGGGCCGCGCGGCGACGGTCAGGTTCTCCAGCACCGTCAGCGACGGGAAGATGCGCCGCCCCTGCGGGACGAGGCCGAGGCCCCGGCGGGAGATGGCCTCCGGCCCCAACGCTGCGAGGCTCTCGCCGAAGAGTTCGACGCGTCTGCCGTGGGAACTCACGAGACCGGCAATGGCGCCGATCGCGGTCGACTTGCCCGCGCCATTGCGGCCGAGCAGCGCCAGAACGCGACCCGCGCGGGCGTGCAGCGAGACGTCGTGAAGCACGTGGCTCTCGCCGTAGAAGGCGTTCAGACCCTCGCAGACCAGCGCGTCAATGGCCAAGATAGACCTCCCGCGTCTTGGGATCGGCGACGACCTCGGCGCGCGACCCCTCGACGACGACCTGCCCGCGCTGCATCAGCGTGATCCGGTCCGCGAGCGCGAGCGCAACGTCCATGTCGTGCTCGATCATCACGATGGTGACGCTGCGCGGGATGGCTTCCAGCACGCGCTGAACCTGGGTCCGCTCGGCCGCCGACAGGCCCGCCAGCGGCTCGTCCAGCAGCAGCAGGCGCGGCTCCTGGGCCAGCGCCATGGCGATCTCCAGCCGGCGACGCTCGCCGTAGCTCGTCTCGGAGACGACGCGCTGCGCCAGATGGCCGAGCCCGACCTGATCGAGCGCCTGCTCGGACCGGGCCCAGAGGTCGCGCCGCGCCGCCAGAGGGCGGAAGGGGTCGAACCGATCTCGCGACAGCCCCGTCAGTGCCATGACCACGTTGTGGGCGAGGGTGTTCTTCGGGAAGAGCGTGATGATCTGATAGGTGCGGGCGAGACCGCGCTGCGCTCGCTGGTTCGGCCGTGCGCGGGTGACGTCGCTGCCGAAGAGGCGGATCGTGCCCTTGGACACCGGAATGTCGCCGGTGATGAGGTTGAACAGCGTCGTCTTGCCGGCGCCGTTCGGACCGAGCAGGAGCCGGCGCTCCCCGACCGCGACCGTGAGGGTGACGTCCTTGACGGCGGGAAGTCCGCCGAAGAAGCGCTGCACGCCGACGATGTCGAGAGCTGCGGTCACGGGTTCTGCTCCACGGTTCGCGCGGCTGCCGGAGCCGGGCCGCGCCGGGAGGGCACGAGCCGGCGGACCCAGCGCGCGATCCCGGGCACCAGCCCCTCCGGCATGAAGAGCACGATGAGCACGAAGACGAGGCCGAGCAGCATCACCCAGCGCGTGACGTAGACGCTCGCAACGTTCTTCAGGATCATCACCAGCACCGCGCCGACGACCGGACCGGTCAGCGTTCCCGCTCCGCCCGCGATCACCATCAGCAGCGTCTCGGCGGAGGTGGTCAGGTGCAGCGCCTGCGGGCTGACGAACTGGTGGTAATAGGCGTACAGCAGGCCCGCGACCCCGCCCCAGAAGCCGGCATAGACGAAGCTCAGCCACTGGATCACCGAGACGTTGTAGCCCAGCGCCCGCATGCGGCGCGGCTGGTCGCGCGTGCCGGCGAGGCTGTGGCCGAAGGGCGAGCGCGTGAAGCAGGCGATGGCGACGAATGAGACCGCGAACACCGCCAGTACGAGGTAGAAGAAGCTCGTCGCGTGGGCGAGGTCGATCGCGAAGGGCTGGGGCCGCCTGAGGCCGCCGAGCCCATTGTCGCCGCCGGTGAAGGAGACCCAGCGGAAGGCGAGCCCCCACAGGATCTGCCCCAGCGCCAGCGTGATCATCAGGAAGCCGAGACCGGTCGCGCGCAGCGCGAGATAGCCGAAGAGCATGGCGAGCAGCAGGGTGCCGCCGAGCGCGATCGCCGCGCCCGCCAGATGGCTGAAGCCGGCGTGCGCGGTGGCGTAGATCGCCAGATAGGCGGCGGTGCCGAGATAGGCGGCGTGACCGAGCGAGGTGAGCCCGCCAAAGCCGACGAGCAGATTGAGACTCATCGCCAGGATCGCGGCGATCAGGATCTGACTCGTCAGGTTGACGTAGTAGTCGGAACCGATGACCTGCGGCAGCAGTGCGAGGACGGCGAGCGCGAGCAGCAGGAGCGAGCGGCTCATGCGAGCCTCCTGCCGAGCAGGCCGGACGGGCGCAGGGTCAGAACGAGCACCATCGGCAGGAAGAGGATGACGTAGGCGAGGTCCGGCAGCAGCGCTTGGCCGTAGCTGTAGATGAACCCGATGATGAGCGCGCCGATGAAGGCACCGGTCAGGCTCCCGGCCCCGCCGAGGATGACCACGACCAGCGCCAGCGGCAGCATGTCGGAGTCGAGGCCCGGATAGACCGAGAGGATCGGCCCCGCGAGCACGCCCCCCGCCCCGGCCAGCACCGAGCCGAGGCAGAAGACCGTCGTGAACAGCAGCGAGGTGCGGATGCCCATGGCGCGGGCCATGTCCATGTCGTCGACGCCGGCGCGGATCATCGCGCCGAGCCGGCTGCGTTCGAGGAGGAGCCAGAGCGCGACCGCGAGCGCGACCGCGACGGCGACGACGAAGAGGCGGTATTTGGGGAAGATCACGCTGCCGACCCGGACCACGCCCTCGAAGCCGGGCGGCATCGGCACCGGCCGAGGATCGCCGGACCAGAGCCAGAGGCAGCCGTCGGCGATCATGAAGGCGAGGCCGAGCGTGACCAGCACCTGTGCCAGCGACTTCCCGGAGAGACGCCGCAGGATGAGCCGCTCGATCACCCCGCCGAGCACGCCAACCACGGCCGCGCCGGCCAGGACCGCGAGCCAGAAGCTGAAACCGGCGTCGAGCGTGGCGAGGCCGACATAGGCGCCGAGCATGAAGTAGGCGCCGTGGGCCAGGTTGGCGACGCGCATCAGGCCGAAGATCAGCGAGAAGCCCGCCGCCAGGATGAAGAGGAGTGAGCCGAACGCCAGCCCGTTCAGGCCCTGGATGATCCAGAAGTTCATGGCTCGCGTCCTCGGTGCAGGCTCAGCGGGCGATCGGCTCGGGATTGCCGCGCGAATAGACCGCGCTCTTCAGAAAAACGTCGGGTTTCCAGGTCCAGAACTGACTCACCGCCGGATAGGTCTTCAGCACGACGTTCCGGAGCCGGCCGTCCTTCTGTTCGACCTTCCGGATGGTGATGTCCATCAGCGGCTGGCCGTACTCGTCGATCTTCACCGGACCGTAGGGGCTCTCTGTGATCTTGACTTCTCGCAGCGCCTTGATCAACGCATCCTTGTCGTCGACCTTGCCTTTGAGCTGCTCGACTGCGTTGGCGAGGAACTCGCAGGCCATGTAGGCACCGACGGTGTAGTAGCCCGGATCGGCCTTGTACTTGGCCCGGATGGCCTCGACGAACTTGGCATTGGCGGGCGTCTGGATCGCGGCGCTGTACCAGCCGGCCGAGATCACGCCGACCGCCTCCGAGCCCATGCTCTTGAGCACGCCCTCGTCGACCGTGGTCATCGCGCCGATGACGGGCTTGGTGCTGCCGTAGTTCTTGTACTGGCCGAGAAACTTGATGCCGTTGCCGCCCGCGAAGGCCGCGAAGACAGCATCGACGCCCGGATCGAGCTGGGTGACGTAGGAGCCGTAATCCGCAGTGTTCAGCGGCGGCCAGAGCTTCTGCACGATCTTGCCGCCGTTCTCTTCGAAGACGCGCTGGAAGCCGGCCGCGATCTCGTGCCCGAACGCGAAGTCGTCGGCGATGATGGCGATCTTCTTGTAGCCGAGTTCCTTGGCGGCATACTCGGCCAGCGGATGGTGCGCTTGCGCGGAGGTGCCGACCGCGCGCACGAACCACGGGTTCGGCTTGCGCTGGGTCAGATCCTCGGCCGCGGCCGAGGGCGAGATGATCGGGATCTTGGCTTGGCGGATGTAGTCGTCGATGGCGAGCGCCTCGAAGGCGGCCAGCGGCCCGATCAGCGCGTCGACCTTGTCGCGCTCGACCAGTTCCTGCGCCTTCGTCTTGGTCAGAGCCGGCTGGCCCGCGGTGTCGGCCGTGATGACCTCGACCTTGCGGCCGCCGATCGAGCCGCCGCGCTGGTCAATGCACAGCTGCAGCCCTTCCTCCATCTGGCGGCCGCCGGCCGCGAGAGCGCCGGAGCGGACGGTCATGAAGCCGACCTTGATGGGCCCCTCCTTGGCCGGTCCCTGAGCCTGCGACGAGCCTGCCGCGAGCGCTGCCGACGAGGCGGCGACCAACGCGGCGATGAGACGCTTCAGCATACCAGGCTCCTCCCGTATTTTCCTGGCGTGATACTTCACCTATCATCGCCGGCTACGACGATGAATGACAGCTATATCTGCACCCTGTCAAGCGAGTGCGCTCGATTAGCAGTCTGATCTCCGAAAATCCGCTTGTTTCGAGGCATATAGAGCCTGGAGAATGCGTTTTCGTGCGAATGGAGCCATCGTCCATGATCAACCAGCGTACCGTTTTTCTGATTGACGTGATATCTCAGGACAGCCATAAGCGGCCCGAAGCATGCAGCGGTGGCAGGCGATGCGACGCACCGAGATCCACAAGAAGATGCGCCAGGAGATCCTGACCTGCGCCATTCCGCCCGGGGCGGAACTGCGGGAGCAGGAACTCGCGGCCAAATTCGAGGTCAGCAAGTCGCCGGTCCGCGAGGCGCTGCAGGATCTCGTGCGCGACGGGCTGGTGATGGTGATGCCGCGCCAGGGATATCGCGTCTCGCCGGTCTCGATGGCGGATGCCCACGACATGTTCGCGCTGCGCCAAGTTCTCGAACTCGCCGCCGTGGCGGAGGCCGCGAGATCCGCGAGCGTCGCCATGCTGGCCGGTCTCGATCGGTTCCGCTGCTACTCCCAACAGGATTGGCCGGACTTCGTCTCATACAACCGCGATTTCCACTGCGAACTCGTCCGCTGTTCCGGCAATGCACGCATGAGCCGCATGGCCT
The DNA here is from genome assembly GCF_046557895.1 of Methylobacterium oryzisoli. Taxonomy (NCBI): domain Bacteria; kingdom Pseudomonadati; phylum Pseudomonadota; class Alphaproteobacteria; order Hyphomicrobiales; family Methylobacteriaceae; genus Methylobacterium; species Methylobacterium oryzisoli. The sequence goes on from NZ_JBKIBX010000016.1 coordinate 100,068, forward strand.
GCGACCTGATCGAGGAAATGGACCGGCTCGTCCGGCTGAGCGTCAGCGCCGTGCGCGGCCGCGACCCGCAGAAGCTTGTCGAGGAGCACGCGCGCATCATCGACGCGGTGCAGGAGAAGAATTCGAAGACGGCGGTGGCGCTGCTGAGAACCCATGTGGCCGCAGCCGAGCGCCGTTTCATGTCCGCACTCGAATGGTCGGCCGTCCAGGCCTGAGCCACGCAACGATCAGGAGGACGCCATGACGACCCACAGCCATCCGCTCGCGGGGATCGAGACCCACGGCCTGTTCATCGACGGGCGCGAGATGCCGGCGACCTCGCCAGCGCTGCTCGACGTGCGCAACCCCGCCAACGGCCAGATCATCGCGCGCATCGCCCATGCCGACGCCGGCGACGTCGATCGGGCGGTGAAGAGCGCGCGCGCCGCGTTCAAGAGCGCCGAATGGGGCAAGATGGACGTCCGCACGCGGGCGCGCCTGGTCAACAAGCTCGCCGATGCGTTCGAGGCGCATCTCGACGAACTCTACCACCTCGAAACGACGAACAACGGTCGGCCGCTCAACGAGACGCGCGCCCAATTGCGCCGCCTGCCCGACTTCTTCCGCTACAACGCAGGTCTCGCGCTGTCGCGCCGCGACGCGGTGATCCCGGTCGAGGGCAACTACCTCAATTACACGCTGCGCACGCCGATCGGCGTCGTCGGCAATTGCACGCCCTTCAATCACCCGCTCATGATCATGTGCAAGAGCCTGGCGCCGGTCTTCGCCTCGGGCTGCACCACGGTGGTCAAGCCGTCGGAATACACCCCGCTCACGACACTCGCCCTGGCGCGGATCTTCTCCGAGGCCGGCCTGCCGGACGGCGTCTTCAACGTCGTCACCGGCCTCGGCCCGTCGACGGGCAAGGCGCTCTGCGAACATCCGGACCTCAACAAGCTCGTCCTGACCGGCGGCACCGAGGCCGGCCAGATCGCGGGCGCACAGGCAGGGCGGAACTTCGCTCACCAGACGCTCGAGCTCGGCGGCAAGACACCGGTGCTGGTCTTCCCGGATTTCGACCTCGATCGGGCCGTCAACTACGCCGCCTTCGGCGCCTTCATCGGCGCGGGGCAAACCTGCGTCTGCGGCAGCCGCCACATCGTCCACGAGTCGATCTACGCCGAGTTCGTCGAGAGGCTCGCGGCGAAGGCCAAGGCGATCCGCATCGGCGATCCGATGCGGCCCGACACGCAACTCGGCCCGGTCATCTCAGAGAAGCAGCGCAATCGCGTGCTGACCTACGTGAAGTACGGGATCGAGGACGGCGCGCGGCTGGTCGCCGGCGGAGAGATCCCGGCCGATCTCGGCGACAGCGGCGGCTACTTCGTGCAGCCGACGGTCTTCGCCGACGTCACTGCGAGAATGCGCATCTTCCAGGAGGAAGTCTTCGGTCCCTTCACGTCGGTGACATCCTTCTCGACCGAGGCCGAGGCGATCGCGCTTGCCAATGATTCTCCCTTCGGACTGGCCGCGGCGATCCGCACCAACGACATCGCTCGCGCCCACCGCGTCGCAGCCGCGATCGAATGCGGCATCGTCTGGATCAACGACCACCACCGGCTCGACCCCGCCTCGCCCTGGGGTGGTGTGAAGCTCTCGGGCATCGGCCGCGAATTCGGGCCGGAATCATTCGACGACCATTTCGACACCAAGAGCATCATGCTCAACACCGGCGACCAGCCCTTCGACTGGTACACAGAGACGATGGGCCAGCCGCGCCTGAATTGAGGAATCAGCAATGCAGCCGACCTGATGTCGTGGTCGCGTTCTTCCGCCAGCCGGGCGGTCACGTCCGCACGCGGGCGCGCGGCCAAGTCGCGGCCAAGTCGCGACCACGACTGTCCGCAGCGCAGGCAGGTCCATCATCGGGATCTCCTCATGGACGGACGGTTGGCGGGCACGGGATCCCGCGTTCGGTTCAGGCGTAGGCCGGCGCGCGGACGTCGAGCACGGTCAGGCGCTTGGCCTCGCCGGTGCGCGTCTCCCAGGCAATGGACTGTCCCTTGCTCAAGCCGATCAGGGCCGCGCCGACCGGCGTGAGAACCGATATCCTGCCCAGGCCAATGTCGGCTTCGCCCGGGTAGACGAGGCTCACCCTTTGAACTTTGCCCGTCGAGTCGTCCCGGAACTCGACCTCGCAGCCCATCCGTGCGAACCCGGTCGCGGCCTTCCCTGGCCGCACGATCTGCGCCCGATCGAGTTCGTCCGCGAGGTAGCCGGCCACCTCCGGCATGCGGTCCATGGCGGCGGAGGCTAACCTGCCCAAGCGGTCATGGTCCTCTGCCGTGACCTTGATCTTCGGCAGGGCCGCGCCGCCGGCGCCCTTCTTCGTCGTGTCCATCGTCTGAATTCCTCGTTCAGGCCGCGTGTGGGCCAGGGTCGTCGTCCTCGCTCGCTGGCGCGGGAGGCCGGTCGCCCTTTCGCCGCAGTGGAACGACCTTCCGGTCGCCGGCGTCGTTGGTGGCTGGTTCCGGAGCGGGGGACGGCTCGGGCCTGTCGTCGATCATGGATGCCTCCTGCGCGACCTGAGGCCATGACGCACGCGGCATGGCGTCGTGGTCGCGCGAACGCTGGCCCGGCGGCATCGACCACCGCCGGCCTGCGTCACATGGATCGGGAATGGGTGTCGTCGCGCCTCTCGGCGACCTTCGGGGGCTTCGCGGAAGCGGCCCCGGCTACCCCGAGCGGGACGGGCGCGGGTGCGCCGTCGGCTCGGGGCTACTTGCCCGCGATCAGGTTACCTGCCCGGAGCAGGCCACGGTGGAGTGGCGCGTGAATTGACATGACCTAGCGAGGATTGGGCAATCGGCCGCGGTTGTCAAACCCGCCCGCTCCCCGACCGAGGCGCCTCGACCCGGCTTCACACCGCGAGGCGCGGTTCCGACTTTCGGAGCGTCACGTCGAAGCGCCATCACGCTGCTGGGGCTGGGCACGCTGACTTGAGCAAGGCGGCACGCCCTTCGTGGTCGAGGGCTGCCTCGCCGCCGCGGCGGCGATTGCGGTGTTGGTCTTCGCCCGCTGGTGAACGCGCCGGCACCCCAGCCGCTCCGGTCTTCCGCTGGCCCCCGCGCGTGCCTCGCCGGCCACGGGATCGTCCGATCGGACGACCTGACCTCCGGAGCGCTATGCTGCGGCCCTGACGGTCCCGGAGGACAACGATGCCCCACCAACCATCACGCCGAGCCGGCGACGGGCCGGACACCGTCCTCGCCCAGGCGCCCTATCGGGTCGGCGCGGTAACCCTCGTCGCGCGCGACCTCGACGCGCTCGCACGCTTCTACCAAGACGTGATCGGGCTTGCTCGCGTCTCACAGCAGGCCGACACCGTGCGGCTCGGCGCGGGCGGCAGGGTGCTCCTCGTGCTCAGGCACGACCCGGCAGCCCGCCCATGGACGCGGCGGGAAGCCGGCCTGTTCCACACGGCCTTCCTGCTGCCGGGCCGGGGGGACCTCGGCGCCTGGCTCCTGCACGCGGAGAAGCACGGCGTCGTGCTCACGGGTGCCGCCGACCACCTCGTGAGCGAGGCAGTCTACCTCGACGATCCGGAGGGCAACGGCATCGAGATCTACGTCGATCGCCCGGACGACGCGTGGGTATGGGCATCGGACGGGACGGTCGTGATGCGCAACGAACGGCTCGACCGTGCAGGCATCATCGCTGCGGCCACCCGCCCCTGGGATGGGATGCCGGCGGGCGGGTGCATCGGGCACGTCCATCTCCAGGTCGGGGAGCTCGACGCGGCGGAGCGCTTCTACGCGGGCCTTCTCGGCTTCGCGGTGACGTGCCGCTACCCGAGCGCCGTGTTCCTCGGGGCCGGCGGCTACCATCACCAGTTGGCCGGCAACATCTGGAACAGCCCCGGCGCCGAGGTGCGCGACGGCGGAACGACCGGCCTCGCCGAGGTGGAGCTGCACGCGGAGGCTGGGACCCTGGACGCCGTGCGGACCCGCTGCCGGGATGGCGGCCTGCTCCTCGTGGAGGACGGGGAGGCGCTTCTCGTCCGGGACCCATGGGGAACGCGACTGCGTCTCACGTCCATGCCCGGGTGACGGCGGTTCGGACCCGATGCCGAGGGACGACACAGCAGCGGCGGCCCACGCCGCCGCCCAGCGCTCCGCGCTCGCCAAGTCCGCTGGCCTCAGACCCCGACGGCCGAAGCACGCAGTGCATGACTGATTCCGCAGGTTCCGCGCCCCGACCCCCGGTTCCGAAACGCGCCATGTCCCGACTTCCGGTCAGGGACAGGAGGATGGCCGCTCGCCCAGGCAGCAGACCCTCGGCCCACCATGACGTCGACGACCTGCTCGACGCAGTGACCGGTGCCTCTCACGATGCGGCCATGCGCAGATGCCTCAAGAGCAGAGCCGCAGATGGCGACAAGCCCCCCGGCCGGACCACGAGGCTGAGACAGCGCCATGCCCAAGGGTCCGTCAGCGGTACGGCCGTCAGTTGCATCGGCGGCCCGAGCAGGGTGAACACACGCTCCGGTACGGTGCCGAGCCCCATTCCCGCCTGGGCCATACGGCAGATCGCGTCGAAGCTCGGCACGTGGATGCGCAATCGCAGGGGACGGCCGAGACGCTGCGCCTCGCTTCGCAGGGCCGCGTAGATCGAACTGGCCGCGTGGAGGCCGACGTGGTCATAGTCGAGGGTGTCGGCGAGGGTGATCCCGCTTCGCCCCGCGAGGGGGTGGCCGGCCGGCATCACGATCACGAGACGATCGCTCCGATACGGGTACGTCGCCAGCCCCCGGGTATCCGTGTTTCCCGCGCAGATGCCGAGATCGGCCGCTCCCTCTTCGACGCCGGTAACGACGCTGCCGCTCGGTCGCTCCTCCAGGTCGATGCGGATGGCCTCCTGGGCCGCCAGGAAGGACTGAAGATCCTCGGGCAGGAACTCGACGATGGCCGAGAGGTTGGCGAGCATCCGCACGAAGCCGCGCACGCCGCGGGCATGCTCGGCGAGTTCCACTGCGATCTGCTCGGCGCTCGCCAGCATGCGACGGGTGTGATGCAGCAGGGTTTCGCCGGCCGGTGTCGGTCGCATGCCCTTCGGCTCGCGTGTCAGCAGCGTGCAACCGAGGGCATGCTCCAGTTCGACCAACCGCTTGCTGACGGCCGATGGGGCGATCGCCGCGCGTCGCGCGGCCCCACTCAACGTGCCCTCGTCGCAGATCGCCGCGAAGAGCCGGAGTGTCTTGAGATCGAGACGGCTCAACGTGGCCGCTGCGGGCAGCTCTCCAGGAATGGTCTCGCCTCCCCGATACGCGCGTGCCGGCCGATGATACACGGGCGAGAGCACGCTCCTCGCTGATCCTTCCCCGGGCGTGATGCGCGAACATCCCGCCGGCTCAAGGGCCGCGGCGCGGCCCATCGCCCGGTCCCGGTCGTCCGGCGGCCGGGCATAGCCCGCGGCGGGTTCGGCTCCGTCCGGCCCCGAAGGGGCGTCCGGAGCCGGAGGCCGAGCCTCAGGACCGCCGATCGCTGCGGCGCAGGCTCTCCGGCATCGCGAAGAGCAGGATCGCCGCGGCGATGAGGCAGACGACGCCGATCCCGTAGAGGGCCGGCGTCGTCGAGCCGGTCCAGTCCTTGATCCAGCCGATCATCACGGGACTGACGATGCCTCCGAACTGACCCAGGGTGTTGATGAGCGCGATGCCGCCGGCCGCGCCGACGCCGGTGGCAAGCTTCGCCGGCAGCGTCCAGAAGGTCGGGATCGAGGCCACGATCCCCGAACCCAGCAGGGCGAGCGCGAGCATCAGCGGCACAATTTGCCTGTCGAACAGGCCGGCCGCGAAGAAGCCGAGCGCCGCGGTGATCGCCAGACCGGCGACGAACTTGGGTCGCTCGCCGGAGGCGTCGGAGAGGCGCCCGACCACCACCATGCAGATCGCGCCGCAGATGTAGGGGATCGCCGTCAGGACGCCGATGGTTGCCGCGCTGCCGCCGCTCGCGGTCTTGATCAGGTCGGGTCCCCAGAAGTTGAGTCCGTAGGACCCGATCTGCAGCAGGAAGTAGACGAAGCCGATCAGCAGGAAGCCGGGCTGTCGGATCGCCCCCCAGAGCGAGTGATCCGCAAGGTCGCGGTTGTGGTGCGCGATCCGCGAGGAGAGCAGCGCCTTCTCCGCCGCGGTGAGCCAGGTCGCGTCGGCGATCCGGTCGTCGAGGCGCATGAGCACCAGCGCGCCGAGCAGGAGGCAGGGCAGGCCGCCGGCCAGAAAGAGCCACTGCCAGCCGGCCAGGCCCGCTACGCCGTTGAGGCCGCCGAGAATGAGGCCCGCCACCGGCGCCCCGAGGATGCCCGCGAAGGCCGAGGCCACGAACATGAACGAGGTGATGCGGCCGCGATGCGAGGCCGGGAACCACAGGGTGAGATAGTACAGGATGCCGGGCGCGAAGCCCGCCTCCATCGCGCCGATCAGGAAGCGAAGGACGTAGAAGTGCCACTCCGTCTGGATGCCGATCATCAGGGCGGTCGCGATCCCCCAGGAGATCATGATGCGGGCGATCCAGCGCCGCGCCCCGACCCGGTAGAGCATCAGGTTCGAGGGCACCTCGAAGGCCACGTAGCCGATCACGAACATGCTGGCGCCGAGACCGTACGCGACGTTGCTGAAGCCGAGGTCGCTCTGCAGCTGAAACTTGGCGAAGCTGATGTTGATGCGGTCGAAGAACGCGAACAGGTAGCAGATCATGATGATCGGCATCAGCCGCCACGCGACCTTGCGCACGACGGCGGTCTCGGTCAGTTCGCTGACGTCGGCGAGCTTGCCGGGAATGGCGATGGTCATGGTTTCCTCCGTATGTGGTGGTGGTGCGCGGCGCCGCGCGGCGGATCGCTGGCGATCCCCGGGATGGGCGGCGACACGGATGGGGAGTGGTCGCGGGGCCGCCTTCGGGCGGGCGGCTCGCCGCGGCGATCAGGCGACCTTCGGGACCGGGTGAAGGTCGCAGGGCCGGCCGGCCCTGGCGACTTGGCCGGGCACGTCGTGGCCGACGAGCTGCGGCAGCGAGCGGGACAGGGCGATCAGCGCCCCGAGATCGAGGCCGATCGCGATCCCCATCTCGTCGGCCATGCTGGCGAGATCCTCGGTGCAGATGTTGCCCGTGGCGCCCGGCGCGAAGGGGCAGCCGCCAAGGCCGCCGAGGGCGGCGTCGAAGCGGCGCGCGCCCGCCTGATAGGCCGCGAGAACGTTGGCCAAGCCGACACCGCGGGTGTTGTGGAAGTGCAGCGTCAGCCGCGACGCGGGCAGGATCGCGAGCGTGCGCCGGACGAGGCGCTCCACCTGCCGCGGGTTGGCCATGCCGGTCGTGTCGGCCAGGGTAACGCCCTCGATGCTGAGGTCGAGGTACCGCTCCACCTGCGCGATCACCTTGTCGGCCGCCTGGCCGCCCTCGAAGGGGCAGCCGAACGCGGTGGCGACCGTGGCGTTCGTGGAGACCCGGGCGCCCCGCACCGTCTCCATGATGCGGGCGAATCCCTCGATCGAGGCCGCCGGGCTCATCCCCATGTTGGCCCGGTTGTGGGTCTCGCTCACGGACGCGACGAGGTTGATCTCGTCGGCGCCGGCGGCGAGGGCCCGCTCGGCGCCCTTCGGGTTCGGCACGAGCGCCACGCAGACGGTGCCCGGGCGGCGCCGGATGCCGGCGAAGACCTCGGCCGCGTCGCGCAAGGCCGGAACCGCCCTCGGCGACACGAAGGAGGAGACCTCGATGCGGGAAAATCCTGCCGCCGACAGCGCGTCGACGAGGGCGATCTTGTCCGCCGTCGCGACGAAGGCGGCCTCGCTCTGGAGGCCGTCGCGCGGCGCGACCTCCTGGATCAGCATGGCGTCGGCGGTCACTGGACGGCTCCGTCGCGGCGCAGGCGGGTCACGACGTCGGGATCGAAGCCGAGATCGGCCAGCACCGCGTCGGTGTGGGCGCCCAGCGTCGGTCCGGACCAGCGCACCTGTCCGGGCGTCTCCGAGAGCTTCGGCACGATGCCGGGCATCCTCACCCGGGTGCCGTCCGGCAGCTCGGCCGGCACGATCATCTCGCGGGCCTGATAGTGCGGGTCGGCCACGATGTCGGCCACCGAGTAGATGCGACCGGCCGGCACCTCGGCGGCGTCGAGGACCGCGAGGGCTTCCCCGATCGAGCGCGAGCGGGACCAGTCGGCGATCACCGCGTCGAGCATCGCGGCGTGCTGCGTACGCCCGTCGTTCGAGCGCAACCGCGGATCTTCGGCGAGGTCGAACCGGCCGATGGCCGCCATCAGGCGGCGGAAGATCGGATCGCTGTTGCCCGCGATGACCACGTAGCCGCCATCCCGGGTCGGGTAGGTGTTGGAGGGCGTGATCCCCGGCAGCGCACCGCCCGAGCGGGTGCGGACCTCGCCGAAGAGGTCGTACTCGGGCACGAGGCTCTCCATGACGTTGAACACGCTCTCGACGAGCGAGACATCGACGACTTGGCCGCGGCCGCCGGCCCGCACGTGGAGGAGCGCCATCAGCGCGCCGATGACCCCGTGGAGCGAGGCCAGGGTGTCGCCGATGCTGACGCCGACGCGCGCGGGCGGGCTGTCCGGGCTGCCGGTGGTGAAGCGGATGCCGCCCATCGCCTCGCCGATGGCGCCGAAGCCCGGCCGGTCGCGATAGGGGCCGGTCTGGCCGTAGCCGGAGATGCGCACCATGGTCAGGTTGGGGTTGAGCGCCGTGAGCACGTCCCAGCCCAGCCCGAGTTTCTCAAGCCCGCCCGGTCTGAAATTCTCGACGACGACGTCGGCGCTTTCGGCGAGCCGCTTGACCACGGCGAGGCCGTCGGGGGACTTCAGGTTGACGGCGATCGACTTCTTGTTGCGCGACTGCAGGTACCACCAGAGCGAGGTGCCCTCGTGCATCTTGCGCCACTTGCGGAGAGGATCGCCGTCGTTCGGAGGTTCGACCTTGATCACCTCGGCGCCAAATTCAGCCATGATCTTGGTGGCGAACGGCGCCGCGATAAGCTGGCCGAGTTCGAGCACTCGGATGCCGCTGAGTGGGCCCGACATAGGGTATTTCCTCCAAGAATGTTGGAGTTCTCGATACTATGCTTTGGACCATTGGGTCCAAACTCGATTGGCCAACGGCCGTTCGCCAACGGAGAATGCGCGCGTGAACCGAGCAGGTGTCACCGATGGGACTGAGCCGGTGTCACTCGGCTGCGCATGATGGACAGTCGAAGACGGTAGGTCACCAGCACCTGACCGCCACGCGCGGTCATGCAGCCTTCATCTCGGAGCCGGTCGGCGGCGCCGGCTCGCATACAGATTGTCTACAATACGGAGTGCACCTCTGACGCGGCTTTCGCCTCCCACGTCGCGAGAGGCCGCTCAGGGTCAGGGATGTGCGCTCGGCTTGTTCGCCTTTGCGCCGATCGTGTCCTTGAATGAGTCAAGGGGCGGCATGACCCTGATCAGGCTCAACCGATCGTGTTGCGGGCGCCAAGACGACCTACGGCCCGGGAAGGGGTTGCCTTAGACGCAAATTGCGCATATCTAATGTGCATATCGCGTTTAAGGTCGCGCCATGACCGAAGCTGAGTTTCTGGCCCAGTACGATCCAGCGGACTACGAGCGCCCCGCCATCACCGTCGACCTCGTCCTGCTCGGCCTGCGCGACGGCAGGCTTGCGGCCCTGCTCCGGCGCCGCGAGCAGCATCCCGACCTCGGCCGATGGGCACTGCCGGGCGGCTTCGTCCGCCTGGACGAAGATCTCGACGCGGCTGCCGCGCGCGTGCTGCGCGAGAAGGCCGGGCTGCCCGGGGCGCATCTCGAGCAACTCTATACCTTCGGCGCTGTCGCCCGCGATCCGCGCATGCGGATCATCACGGTGGCCTACCTCGCGCTCCTGAACGAACGGGCCCTGGCCGAAGCGCTGGAGCACGCCCCGGACCTCCTGCCGGCCGGGATCACGCTGCCTCCGTCCGAGAAGCCGGACGGTGCGGTCTCCGTCCTCTCCCCGAAGGCTGAGCCTCTCGGGCTTGCCTTCGACCACGGCGACATCCTGGCGCTGGCCGTCCGGCGGCTGCGGGGAAAGCTCGACTATTCCGAGGTGGGTTTCGCGCTCCTGCCGGAGCAGTTCACCCTGCGCCAGCTGCAGGACGTCCATGAGGCGATCCTCGGCACGACGCTGAACAAGTCCGCCTTCCGCCGCCGCATGCGCGACACGGGCTGGCTGGCGCCGACCGGCCAGCGCGAGGGGGGGACCTCCTTCCGCCCCGCCGAACTCTTCCGCTTCGCACGGTCGCTCTGATCACCAGGAGGACATGATGGCCACGATCCGCCGGTACGGCTTCGTCTCGCAGCTGAGGAGCGAGGCGAGCAGCCACGTCATCGGCTACCGCAAGGGCCATGTCCGCCGCAGCGGCCGCGGCTTGGCCTTCTGGTTCCGCCCCGAGGCGGCCAGCATCGCCGAAGTGCCGATGGACGACCGCGAGATGACGCTGTTCGTCCGCGGGCGCAGCCAGGACTTCCAGAGCGTCGCCGTCCAGGGCACGGTCGGCTGGCACGTGACGGATCCGGTCCGCTCGGCCAGCCGCATCGACTTCTCGATCGACCTGCGCACCGGCAGGCACCAGGGCGAGCCGGTCGAGAAGATCGAGGCACGTCTCGCCGGCATCGCCAGCCAAGCGATCCTGCAGCACCTGGGGCGTGCGCCCGTCCGCGCGTTGCTCGATGCCGGTCCCGCGGCCTTGCGCGGCGAGGTCGTCGCCGTGCTGGCCAACGACGTCTCGCTGGCCGAGATCGGCATCACCGTCGTGTCGGTTCGCCTCACCAACCTGGCCCCGAGCAGCGAGCTGGAGCGCGCGTTGCAGACGCCGACCTTCGAGGCGCTCCAGCAGAAGGCGGACGAGGCGACCTTCGCGCGCCGGGCGCTCGCCGTCGAGAAGGAGCGCGCCATCGCCGAGAATGAACTCGCCACGCGCACCGAGCTGGCGCGCCGCGAGAAGGGGCTGATCGCCGAGGAGACGCAGAACGCGCGCGACCGCGCCGAAGGCCTCGCCGCCGCACGGCAGGTCGAGGCCGCCGCGGAAGCGGAGCGGATCCGCCTGGTCGAAGGCGCACGGGCGGACGCGGAGCAGCGGCGCGTGGCAGCCTACCGCGACCTGGCGCCCGCGACCCTGCTCGGGCTGGCGGCGCACGAGCTCGCGGGCAAGCTGGAGACGATCGAGCACCTGAACGTGACGCCGGATCTGCTTGCCGCGGTGCTGGGTGAATTCCGCAGGCAGCCAATCCTGGCCGGGCCGCGCTGAGGGGGACAGGGAGTGGCGATCACCAATACCCGAGCGGTGCTCGTCGTGCGGGAGACCGACTACGAATCGCTGCTCGCCCGCCATGCGACCCGCGGACAGGCACGCTTCTTCTTGGCGAGCCGCGGCCAGCGCTTCGAGGAGGTCGAAGCGCGGCACCACGAGTTCCACGCCGTGTTGGCGCGAGCGCGTGCCGCCGTCCCGGTGGAATGGCGGCACGCGCAGGTGAAGCGGGGCGATCTCGACCGCTTCCTGTTCGAGCCCGACGACGTGGTCGTCGCGGTGGGGCAGGACGGGCTGGTTGCCAATGTGGCCAAGTACCTGGGCAGGCAGCCGGTGATCGGCGTCAACCCGCTGCCTGCCTGCTACGACGGTGTCCTGGCTAGGCTCCCGGTCGAGCGCTTGGCCGCGCTCCTTCCAGCCAGCGCTGCCGGCGCGGCGCTCGTCGAGCGGCGCACGATGGTGCAGGCCGAGCGCGACGACGGGGCGCGATTGTTCGCACTGAACGAGATCTACGTCGGGCATCGCAGCCACCAATCCGCGCGGTACCGGATCGAGGCCGAGGGCGAGGCCGAGGAGCACGCCTCCAGCGGCGTGATCGTGGCGTCCGGCACCGGGGCGACCGGTTGGGCGCGCTCGATCGCCGAGGCGACGCATCTCGGCCTATCCCTGGCTCCGGAGGAGCGTGCCGTCGGCTACTGGGTCCGCGAGCCGTTTCCCAGCATCGCTACCGCGACCCGGCTGCGTGCAGGCAAGCTGACCGACGCGCCGCTGACCGTCACGTCGCGCATGCATGACGACGGCGTGATCTTCGCGGATGGGATCGAGCAGGACTTCCTGGCCTTCGACTGGGGGCGGCAGGTCCGGATCTCGACCGCCGAGCGCGTTCTACACCTCGTCCACGAGTAGAAACCCGCCTCTCCCGCCGAGACATGATCCGCCCCGCAAGCCTGACAATCAGATGCCACAGCCGCACAACTGCGGCATCCAGATTGCGCCGCTTCCAGACCTTTGCTCACGGCAGCCGGAATGGCTGCTCGACGCATGATTGCGGACCATTCGACGTCGGCAATTCCCATTGCAGCCTTCATCGATTCGCGAAAGGACGGCTTCTGGACCCGGCTTACACCATCGTGCCATCGGCTTCGCCGGACACGGAGGGGGGCGCTGGAGCGCCACCAGGGCCGCCCACCGGGACAGGAGCGCGTCCTCATCCTCGCTGCGGCCAGAGAGGAGCATCATGATAGGGGGACGTGCTCTGGCTTCGGTGGACTGACCGTTGTCTTCCACCTCCACTCACGCCGTGTGATCGGCGCATGGAAGGTCGTGGCAGGACAGGCTGTATGACAGCCGATAACGATCAGCCACGACCGACGCAGGATCGACGGAGAGCGACACGAGCGCCCGACGGGCCGCGGTCAGAGCGGCCTCGGTTGCAGCTTCATCATAGCCCGAGAGAAGAACCACCCAATCGGCGACTGCGTCACCTCCGCGGATGAGCTGCTCGGTCGTCGGCGCAATCGCGGGCGTGTCTGTCCTCAGCACATGGGCGCCGGTGAGCCCCGGGATGTCGGGCATGCCGGCCAGGACTGTCCGCAGGCCGTCCCAGGCAGCGCCACCCTCTTCCGCCTCCGGCGAGAAGCGCAGCGTCAGCATGTGTTGCGCGATGCCCCCGCCGAAGCTCTCCACCACGCGACACTGGCTCCGCACCATGTTGCGGTGATGCGGCATCATCTTCGTCGACCAGGGCGTCGGCGCGTTCAGCCGCTCAAGGTAGCTGGGCGACACGAGCGTTGCGGGGCTCTCAAGCTCGTAGAGGACGAAGAAGCCTTCTCCGCCATCCCGATCAGCCCAGCGCGACCCTCGCCGGAAGCCCGGGATGTTCATCCGCTCCGTAAAGTGCTCGTGCGAGTGCCAATCCTGGAACTCGTCGCGCATCGCCGGCTCGATCTGCCACCACATCGCCAGGGCGGCGGCTCCGCTGAGCGGCATGACGCTCTCACTTGCCGCGAAGGCGGGCGAGCTCGTCACCGACCCGCTTGAACAAGGGCTCGCCAACCTCCGAGGCGAATCGGCGCACGACGGGCTCGACTTTAGCGCGGAGACGCTCGAGTTCCGCGGGCGGCACCTCGTTGACCTGCATGGTCTTGCGCAGGCGCTCGACAGCATCCTGCTCGTGCGCACGGGTGATCCGGCGCTCCTCTGCCTTCGCCTCATCGGCGGCGGCTTGGATCGCCGTCTGATCGTCAGGCGACAAGGCATCCCACGTCTTCTTGCTCATGAGAAGCGGCATGCCAGTATACAGATGGCGAGTCAGCGACAGGTACTTCTGGACCTCCGCGAATTTCGCGCTTTCTATCACGGCCACCGGGTTATCCTGACCGTCGATGGCGCGCGTCTCCAGTGCGCCATACACTTCGCCGAAGGTCATCGGCACCGGATTTACGCCGAGCGCCTTGAAGGTTTCGATGTAGATCGGGGACGCGATGACGCGGAGCTTCAAACCTTCGAGATCCTCGGGTTTCACGATGGGTCGCTTGCTGTTCGTGATGTTGCGGAAACCGAGATCCCAGATCCCGAGGCCGACCACGCCGTGCTCGGACAGCTTTCCCAGCAGTTCACGCGCGACGGGCCCGTCGCTCAGCGCGAAGGCCTCGTCCCGGGTCTGAAACAGGAAGGGAAAATCGAAGACCATGAACTCCTTGTCGATCCCGGCGAGGAGCCCGGTGGCCATGGTGGTGAAATCGAGCGTTCCGCCCCGTATCGCCGAGAGGTTCTGCGGATCTCCGCCCAGCACGGCGTTCGGGTAGAGGTTGACCTTGAGCCGGCCATTGCTCTTCGCGGCGACCAAGTCGGCGAACTTCTGAGCGCCCAGTCCCATGGGGTGGTTCTTGGCGAGACTGAAGCCGAATCGCAACGTCTTCTGCTGCGCGAGGGCGCTCATGGCGGTCGATGCGGCGAGCGCGAGACCGAGGACAGCGGCAAGTGACGAACGGCGTACAAGGTGAGTCATGGCGCATTCACCCGGGTTGTCGAGATGGCCGGAGCATTCACCGCCCGAGCCAGTAGGCCGGGCCCGTAACCAGGATGGGAAAGAGAATCAGCAACAGGAGGACGACCAACTGAGCGATCATGAAGGGCCAGACACCCTTGACGATGTCCTCCATGCTGATCTTGGTGACACTGCAGACGACGTTCAGCACGACGCCGACGGGGGGTGTGATCAAGCCGATCGAGTTGTTGATGATGAACATGACGCCGAAATAGACGGGGTCGATTCCCGCCTCCCTGACGATCGGCATCAGGATCGGTGTCAGGATCAGGATGGTCGGCGTCATGTCGAGCGCGGTGCCGACGATGACGACGAGCACCATGAGGACGAACATCAGCAGGATCTTGTTGCCCGTGAAGGGCTGGACGAGATCGACCACCTGGGTCGCGATGTCGGAGACAGTGATCAGCCAGGACGAGACCAAGGCAGCCGCGACCAGGAACATCACCACCGCGGTCGTCTGCGCAGAGGACACGAACACGCCGAGCAGCTGGCTCGGCTTCAATTCGCGATAGACGAAGACCGCGACGAAGAGCGCGTAGACCGCCACCACGACCGCGGCTTCGGTCGGCGTGAAGATGCCGAAGCGCAGGCCGAACACGATGATGAAGGGCAGCATCAGAGCCCAGAAGCCATCCTTCACCGCCCGCATCAGGTCCCCCGCCGAGCGACGCGGCAGGCTCTCGGCCTGGTCGTTGCGGGCGACCCACCACCAGGCCACGCAGAGGCCCAGCCCGATCATGATTCCGGGGGCGATGCCGGCCAGGAAGAGCTTCGTGATCGAGACGCCGCCCACGACCCCGAACAGCACGAAGCCGATCGAGGGCGGGATGACCGGGCCGATCACGCCCGAGGCCGCGATGAGCCCGCTCGCATGAAGCTTGCTGTGGCCGGCCGCGACCATCATCGGCACGAGCAGCGCCGAGAGGGCCGCGGCGTCGGCGACCGCCGATCCCGAGAGGGCTGACAGGATGCAGGCCGCCAAGATGGCGACGTAGCCGAGCCCGCCGCGAACGTGGCCGACGGCGGCGAGGGCGACGTTGACGATGCGACGCGAGAGGCCGCCGGTGTTCATCACCTCGCCCGCGAGCATGAAGAACGGGACGGCCATCAGGGGAAAGGAATCCGCCCCGTTGATGACGTTCTGCGCGATGACCTGTGCATCGAAGATGTCGATGTACCACATCAACGCCACGCCGCAGATCAGCAGCGCGTACGCGATCGGCATGCCGATCGCCATTGCGGCGAGAAGCGAGACGGTGAAGACCGCGACGGTCATCGAGCGGGCGTTCCTGCAGGCGGCTTGCGCATCACAGTTCCTCGCTCTCGCGCACCGAGACCAGTTCCTCGTCCGACAAGCGGCCGCGCAGGAGCCGGACCAGTTCTCCGGCCAGAATGCCGATGGCCGAGACGCCGAAGACCACGCCGATGCCGTAGAACCACGCCATCGAGAAGCCGGAGGCGGGGGCGAACGTGTCCCAGTTGATCCACATCTGCTGCCAGCTCCCCTTCGTCAGGAGCCAGGTCGCGTAGATCATCAGAATGTGGCTGAGCACGTAGCAGAACCGCTTGCCCCGGACGGGCAGAGCCTTGACCAGCGTGTCGACCCCCAGATGGGCTCGCTCCCGCAGACCGACGAGAGCGCCCAGGAAGACGAGCCAGACGAAGGCCCAGCGCGACAGCTCCTCGGAGACCGTGATTCCGGAATTGAAGGCGTAGCGCAGGACCACGTTGCCAAAGACCAGCACCACCATGATGGCGAGGAGAGTGGCCGTCGCGAACTTCAGCAGCCGGAAATAGCCGTCGATCAGGGTCGTCATGGCTGTGGTAACCTGGCGCGGCGTCAGGCGGGAGTGCTGGCGAGGATGTGCTTGATGGATTGGATCGCCACGACATAGCCGTAGGGTCCCAGCCCCGCGATCACGGCTGTCGCGACCGCGGAGACCAGAGACTTGTGGTACATCGGCTCTCGCTTGTGCACGTTCGAGATGTGCAATTCGATGATCGGACCCGACGCCATCTTCAGCGCATCCATGATGGCCATCGAATAGAAGGTGAAGGCGGCCGGGTTGATGACGATGGCGGCCTTGGCATCGATCGCCTCGTGCACCCACTCGATGATCTCGAACTCCTTGTTCGATTGCCGAAAGACGAGCGGATGGTCGCCTGCCGCTTCCCGGCACATGGTCTCGACCTCCGCCAAGGTGGTGTGGCCGTAGATGTCGGGCTCGCGTGTGCCGAGCCGGTTGAGATTCGGACCATTCAGGACGTAGATGGGAGCAGGCATCGGGGGCACTCGCTCATTTCCCGTGGACGCGGGCGAGTTCCGCATTGAACAGCGTGACCAGCTCGGGGTCGTATGCGGCCGAGAATTTCTCGGCGATCGGCTTGGTGGTCGCCCGCATCTGATCGAGCTCGGCTGGCGCCAATGCGTTGACCTGCATCCCTCTCGACTTGAGCTCCTCCACGGCCTTGGCCGCTGCCTCGCGGCTCACCTTGCGCTGGAAATCGCGAGATTCGATCGCAGCCTCGTTCAGGATGCGCTTCTCGGCGTCCGAGAGCCTGTCCCAGAACTTCTTCGAGACCAAGATGATGTTGGTGCTATAGGTGTGATTCGTCTGACTGAGGTACTTCTGTACCTCGAAGAATCTATTCGACAGGATGACCGAGAAGGGATTCTCTTGCCCGTCGACAGTCCTGTTCTCAAGAGCTCCGTAGAGTTCCGTGAAACTCAAGGGGACAGGATTCGCCTTGAAAGCCTTGAAGGTCTCAAGGTAGACGGGGTTTGGGATGACCCGGATCTTGATGCCCTCGAGATCGGAACCCTTAGCGATCGGCCGGCGGCTGTTGGTGACATTGCGGAATCCGAGATCCCAATAGCCCAGTCCGATCAAGTCCTTCTCAGGCAGCTTGTCGAGCAGCGCCTTTCCGAACGGGCCATCGAGGAGCGCGTCCGCCTGCTCGGGTGTGTTCACGAGGAAGGGGAAGTCGATCAGTCCGAACTCCTTCACGATCCCGACCAGAGAGGTTGTCGCGGGCGACTGCATCTCCTGCGTCCCACCGCGCAACGCAGACTGCTGCTGCATTTCGCTGCCGAGCTGGTTCGCGGGGTATTCCCGGATCTTGAGCTTGCCGCCGGATTTCTCGGCGACGATCTCCTGGAACTTCTTCACGCCCAAGCTGACCGGATGGTCGGTGTTGTTGAGATGGCCCCAGCGGATGGTTCGATCTTGGATGTCTTGAGCGAGGGCCGAGCCGACAGTCAGGCCAAGCGTCACAAGCGCGACGAGATGCCGGGCGCGCGGTCGAGACATGGGCTTCCTCCTCTATTGGGTTAGCCCCTTAACGCCGGGCATCGGCGGATGCAATGAGATTCGGCTTTTCGTCTGAGAATCCCGCATATGAAGGAGAAAAGCGATAATTGCCTAGGCCGTCGCCGGATGCCATATTGCGCGCATGGGCGCGGTCGTGAGCTTGGGCGAAGCAGGCGGGCCGGCGGGAGAAACCGTCGGACAGGTCCTCTATGGCCGCATTCGAACGGACATCATTTTCGGGCGCCTCGCCCCCGGGGAGCGCTTGCGGCTGGACGCTTTCAGCCAGCGCTACGGTGCCAGTGTGAGCACCATGCGGGAGATGCTGAGTCGTCTCGTATCGGAAGGCCTGATCGTCGCTGAGGGCCAGCGTGGTTTCCAAGTTGCGTCAGTCTCGCCGGAGGAGTTCCGCGAACTTGCGGAACTGCGCCTCCTCATCGAGCAACATGCTCAGGAGAAATCGATCAAGTCCGGCGACCTCGACTGGGAGGCCAGCGTTGTTGCGGCTTACCACAAGTTGTCGGTCACCGAGACTAAGATGCTTGCGGGAGAAGATGTTGACCCGGAGCTCTGGAAACGATGCGACCGCGAGTTTCACCAAGCCTTGATCGAAGCCTGTGGCTCGCGCGCTATTATGGCGACGCACACGTCAGTCTATGATCGATATCTTCGCTATCAGATGATCGCGGTTGTCTTTCGCGGTGAAGTGGCCGCCCGAGAACACGCTGAATTGCTTGATTGCGCACTGAAGCGTGACTGGGAGCGGGGTGCAACCGTGTTGCGTTCTCACATCAACAACTGTGTAGATTATGCACTTGCGGATCCCTCGCCGAGCTGGGCCAATCCTCCCTCCACTCGCGGGCGAACGAGTGAGGCGGCACGCTCCAAGAGCAGCAGGCGTAACCCCTCAGGCCGGGCTTAACAGCCGCCTGGTTGGACAGTGGTGCTGCGGACGCCGCCGGCACTTCCGGTCGTTGTTTCGAAGCGGCCACTCGGGGCGGTGGAGCGCAAAGTCCGTAACGGGTCAGGAACTCGCGCGCTGTTTTTTTCGACTCTGGATGCGGTGCCTGAGCCGGGCAGGGGAGGAGGGCGGCTACTCGCTTGCGACACCTGGAGCTCGGCTCGAACACGCGGTGTGGTGCGGGCGCTGCGGTGAGGAACTCCTGCCACGGAGCATCCGCCGCCTGATGCGTCAGCGCTCATGATGCACCACCACGCTCCGGGGACCGCACCGTCAGGGCATGGCCTTCCGCAGCCGCGCCAGCGCCTCCCGCATTTCGTGCATCTGGTCAACGAGATGGAGGATGACGTCGACTCCCTCGTCGTTCACACCGAAGGTGTCCTTGAGATCCAGGATGAAGCGCGCCCGGGCCATGTCACGATCCGAGAAGGTCGGCCCGGAGGGCGTCGGCTCGGGAACGAGCCATCGCTGCTCAATCCAGATGTCGAGTGTCCGGGTCTCGAGACCCACCGATTGCAGGAATTCCGGCTTGCCCAGCTTCATGACGGGACGCCCTCACGCGGGTTGAACTCCTTGCCCTTCTGCCAGCCCGATACGAAGGCCTCGAGCTCCGGATCCGGCTCTTTCGGCAGAACCACTTTCAGCGTCACGAACTCGTCACCGCGGCCGCCGCCGCGCCGCGGTGCTCCCTTGCCCTTGAGGCGGAGCGTCGTTCCGGTGTTCGACCGTTCGGGCACGCTCATCATGACATCACCCGTCGGGGTCGCGACGCGGATGCGGCTGCCCAAGACCGCCTCGCTGAGCGAGATCGGCACCTCAAGCTGAAGATCGTCGCCATCGCGCGAGAAGCGCGGATCGGACAGGACCTCCACTTCGATGAGGATATCGCCTGGGCCACCCGCCCCGATACCCAGGTCACCCTTGCCCTTGAGGCGCAGCGTCTGGCCGTCGACCATGCCGGCAGGGAGTGTCACGTCGAGCGTGTCGCCCTCAGGGAGCGTCACACGCCTCGTGCTGCCCGTGATCGACTCAACGAGGCTGATGGGCAGCCGATAGTGGCGGTCGGCACCGCGCTGGTTCGCGCGCGCCCTCTGGGCTCGCCTGAGCAACTCGGCAAACGCGTCGTCGCCGTCCGCGAAATCGGCGAATCCAGAGGCGCTCGTGTAGGCGTGCCCTTCATCCTCACCGCTGAAATCGCGGTAGTATCGATGCTGAGGCCGTTCAGCTCCGGATGCGTCGATCTCCCCGGCGTCGAAGCGGGCGCGCTTCTCGGGATCGCTCAGAAGATCGTAGGCCGCCGTCACGTCCTTGAACTTCGTCTCGGCTGCCTTGTCGCCCGGGTTTAGATCCGGGTGCAGCATCTTCGCCAGCTTGCGATAGCTCTTCTTGACGGTGTCGGCCGACGCCGTCCGGTCCACGCCGAGGACCTCGTAGGGATCTCTCAAATCCCGCCTCCCCGATCAGTCGCGAGCGATTGTGTGTGCCCAGATTGCCTGGATAATCCGCTCGCCGCCGGCCGGGAAGCGCTCGCGATCGCATCCGTGTTCGGCAAATGGCTCAGATGCGCCACTTCCAGATCGTCGAGCAACGCTGCCGGAGCGGCTGCTGGTCACCTGCTCCGATGCAGGTGCTGCGTGACGCAGCGCTCGGCGTCAGATCTTCATCTGCGCACCGATCTCCACGGCGCGGTCCACCGGAATGCGGAAGTGGCGGGACGCATCCGTCGCCGACCGCGCCATCGCGATGTAGAGCCGGTCCTGCCACACCGGCATGCCGGTCTCCGGCGAGGCCACCAGAACCCGTCGGGTCAGGAAGTAGGACAGGCTCCCCGCATCGAGCCCGGCGGCCTCCAGGGCCCGCGGCAGGTCGGGCAGTTCCATGAAGCCGAAGCGCACGCTCACGCACCAGAAGGCGTCCGTCAGCTTCCGGATCGAGACCCGCTCCGCGTCCGGCACGCGCGGCAGATCCTCGGTGACCACGTTCAGGATGAGGTTCTGGGCGTGCAGCACATGGTTGTGCTTCACGTTGTGCATCAGTGAGCCAGGCGTGTCGCCCGGCGTTCCGGTCAGGAAGACGGCTGTGCCCTGAACCCGCTGGATCGAGCCGGTCTCGGCCATGCGCGTGAACTCGGACAAGGGCCGACGCCGCCGATGGATCTCCTCGGTGATGTGGCCCGAGCCGCGCCGCCACGTCCACATCGCCGTCACCAGACAGGCACCGATCGTCAGGGGCACCCAACCGCCATGCAGCAGCTTGAGGGCATTGGCCGACAGGAACACCAGTTCGATCAGGAGGAACGGGGCGATCACGAGCATGGCCAGGGCGGGGGACCACCGCCAGACCTTCCAGGCCACGATGAAGATCAGGCACGCGGTGATGACCATGTCGCCCGTGACCGCGATGCCGTACGCGGCGGCCAGTGCACTCGACGATTTGAACATCACCACGAGGAAGATCACGGCCACGAGCAGCCACCAGTTCACCCGGGGGATGTAGATCTGTCCCTTCTCGGTCTCGGAGGTGCGCTGCACGCGCAGGCGCGGCAGCAGGCCGAGCTGCATCGCCTGCTGGGTGATCGAGAAGGTGCCGGTGATCACGGCTTGGCTGGCGATGATGGTCGCCACGGTGGCGAGCAGCACCATCGGCAGCAGAGCCCAGGAGGGATAGAGCAGGAAGAACGGGTTCTCGATGCGCTCAGGGTGGGCGAGCAGCATCGCGCCCTGCCCCAGGTAGTTGAGGGCGAGGGCCGGGAGCACCAGGCCGAACCACGCCGTCCGGATCGGTGCGCGGCCGAAGTGACCCATGTCGGCATAGAGCGCCTCGGCTCCGGTGACGGCCAGGAACACGGCGCCCAGGGCGAGAAGGCCGGCCGTGCCGTGTCCGAGCAGAAAGCCGATGCCGTAGACGGGATTGAACGCGGCGACGATGCCGGGCTCATCGGCGAGGTGGCTCAGGCCGCCCACCGCCATGACGAGGAACCAGAGCGCCGTGATGGGGCCGAAGAAGGTCGCGACCCGCGCCGTCCCGTGGCTCTGGACGGCGAAGAGACCGAGCAGGATCGCGAGGCTGATCGGCAGGACGTAGGCCTCGAAAGCCGGCGTGACGAGCTTCAGTCCTTCGACGGCGGAGAGCACCGAGATGGCGGGCGTGATGATCGCGTCACCGTAGAACAGGGCCACTCCCCCCATGCCCAGCACGATGACGAAGCCGCCCTGGTGGCCGAGTGAACGTTGAGCGAGGGCCACGAGCGAGGGGGTGCCGCCCTCGCCGTTGTTGTCGGCCCGCATCACGATGAGCACGTACTTCAGCGTGACGATCAGGATGAGCGCCCAGAGGATCAGGGAGACGACGCCGAACACCATCTCGCGGGTGAGGGCATGACCGCCGGAGGCCGCATGCAGCGACTCCTTGAGGGCGTAGAGCGGGCTGGTGCCGATGTCGCCGTAGACCACGCCGACAGAGCCGAGGGTCAGCGCCCAGAAGCCTGTCTGCGAGCCGTGCTCGGTGCTCGCTGGCAATGGTGCTTGCGCCGCAAGGTCGGTCGTTGCAGTCGGTTGCATCGGCGTTGCTCCCTACCCGAGCTGCAGGGCGAGCCTGGAGGTGGGCTTCAACGTCGGAAGCAGGGAGATCGTTCGACGTCCCGCACCGGACCGCCACAGTCTGGCAAGGGCCGCGTGCGGAGCCGACACGGTGTGGAAGAACGGCCTCCTGTCACATGTGCGAACCGGAGAGCCGCATCCATCGCCAGCAGCCCGATCAACTCCCCGGAAAATCGTAGAGCTCAGCCGGATTGTCCACCAAGATGCGCTTGCGTGCGCTCTCGCTCGGGATCCATGCGGCGAACAGGTCGAGCAGCAGCGCGTCGTCGGGCTTGGCGTCCGCCTTCTCGGTCGGATGCGGCCAGTCCGTGCCCCAGACGACGCGCGTCGGGGCCGCAACCGCGAAAGCGCGCGCCACGACACTGGTGTCCGCATATGTCGGCGGACCGACCTTCGTGTCCGCGTAGGCCCCGGTCAGCTTAACCCACGTGTTGCCCTGGTCGAGAAGCCGGCGGATGAGCTTGAACGTGTCGCTGTCGATGCCGGCCGGCTGCGGGCAGTGTGCCAGGTGGTCGAACACCAGCTTGCCGCGCACCCGCAGGAACGTGTCGGCTGCCGCGACGATCTTGTCGCCCGGCATGTTGATCTGACAGTGCCAGCCGAGTTCATCGACTCGGCGCGACAGCGGCTCCAGCATCTCAAGTGTCGTGGCACCGGCTTGCGCGAGGTTGAAGCGGATCCCACGCACGCCGAGCCCGTGCATGCGCCGCAGATCTGCATCGGTCACGGAGGTGTTCACGACAGCAACGGCGCGGAAGTTCGGGCCAAGCGCCGCCAGGCCCTCCAACGTCGGGCGGTTGTCGACACCGTAGAGCGACGGCTGGACGATGACGCCGCGGGCTGTGCCGATCTTGGCCTGGAGGGCGCGGTAATCGGCCGGTGAGGCATCCGGCGCCGGCAGTCCCCCTGGAGCGGGTGGGAACCGGTTGTCGTAGATGTGGAAGTGACAGTCCGTCGTGCCGGCCGGCGCACGGAACGTCGGTGCTTGACTGCCGCTGGAGTAGCGCACGGTGTGCTGCGCTGACAGAGGCCGGCTGCCCATGCCTCCCCACATTCCGGCTGCCATCGCCGCGCCCCCGATGAGGACGTCACGTCTTCGGTGCGGAAAGCGGCTCGTGAGTTCCTCCCGGTCTCACTCGTGACGTGGCGATCCTAACCCGAGCTGCCGAACCACGCTGCATCGAAGGCTCGCGGCAGATCCTGGGACGGCGCCGACATCCTGTGCGACGCAGAATGATCTCCTAGCGCGACAACGCGCACCGGCTGCATCGGGGCATCGTCATGGCGCCGATGACCTCGTCGATGAACGCCTTGTCGTTGCGCGTCTTGCCTGGGGACCGGATGCGGTGATCGCATTCACATGGCTTCGCCAGCGAAGCGATTTGGAGACTGGCGCCGAGCTTCCGACGACCGCGCGCTGCGGCGTGCATCGGACCGGCCGGCCGCCAGGTCCTGGCACAGCGAGGGCTGAGCCGCTTCGGTCGAGCGGGCGCGTGCGGATGTCATCCTCGGATCGGGCCGACTGAACTGCGACCATCATGCGGGGGTTGGAGGCCGCAATCAGCCAGGGACCCGGCGAGCCGCCCGGCTTCCGCCGGGCCTTCCCGGGCGGGGGCGGTCCGAGATCGGCTCCAACAGCGCCGCAGGAGCAGCGCCATCCGCCCCGTCATGTCCGTGGTGGTGGAAAAGCCCCGGCCTTTTCAACTCCGGGGCCGGCGGCCCGGGTGCCCGGTGCCTCGTGGCGTCTGGACCATCCCCTTGCTGGCCGGAGATGAAGCGGCTCGTCCCGGACATCTCGCCGGTCTGCAACGGTCCACGTGCGCAGGGATGACGAGCGGAAACGGCGCTAAAGCACGTCGTTCCTCGACGCGGCGGCGGGACGATAGAGGTGAAGCTCCTCGAGCAGCCGCTCGCACGAGGCACCCGGAGGCGCTCCCGTCACACGGCAGCCGGACAACCATCGCGCGTCCTCTTCCGCCTCAAGAGCCGCCTCCGCGTCGGTGGCCCGGCAGACCTCAAGCAGTGCGCTCTGCTCCTCGCGCAGAAGAGACATCACGGCCGGTGCGGAGCGCGGACGATGATCGGAGCGGGTGACGAGCGCGCGCAAGCCGCTCACGCACGCCACCCGTTCGAGGACGAACCGCGGTGATTGGTCTGAGTCGTGACTTGACGCGGCAAGGCTGACATCGCCCGGCCGCACCTGAGCCAGCAGGCTGGCTGCACCGAGGGCAAGGATTGCACCCCATCGTTCGATGCGGACAATCCAACCCCGCCTTCGACGATGCGAAACCTTGCGCCGAGACATGGTCAGTTTGTGATAGCAGACTCTACTGACAGGGGCTGAAGGAGACACAATGATCAGCCGTCGCCAATTCCGCACCGGTGAGAGCGGAAGATGCTGCGGCTTCTGATCTCGGAGGACTGGTCAGCATCGTCATCCAGAACGTCGCTGTTGCAAGCGCGAACGCGGCTACGAAGAGAGTGAGCTTTGACATGACGACCTCCCGAACAGAGCCTGATGTGATTGGCTTCGAAGCAACTGTCAGATCAAAATCCAACATCATCAATCATATTTAGGCGCCAATTTCAGAGAGAAGTCAGAAAACAGCCATTCTTATAAAATCATAGTTGTATCATTGAAAGAAATCTCAAACTCATTGCGCAAATAACACTGAGACCAACTTGCGTTCGCAAGTCTCCCTGAATGATCGCCGTCGCCCACTCTGGCAGCAGGCGCTGAATTTCCTAAAGCCTAACGATCATGACATGGAAGAATACTCGCTGGAAGATAGATATTTGATACTCCCGGAACGGCTTCGCTTTCATTGCGTGCAATGGGAACCGATTTGACCCTCGTCATTCGAATGAATGATGCTTGCCGCTGCGCGGCACGACTGTTCGGCCTTCCGCTGTACAATGGGGCGAGACCGAAAACGGCGTCACGCGATCGCGCCCCGTGCTTTCGCCCACCGTCCGTACCGCCGGGGCGCCTCGTGCCCGGGCCGACGATGGACCCAACTGCCACGGCTTCACGGGCGACGATCAGGAGAGCTTCCCGGAGCGCGCTCCGCCTCGCCAGCCTCTCGGAGGAGGCCCGCACCCTCGGCGGCACGCGTCGGACCGG
Source organism: Methylobacterium oryzisoli (assembly GCF_046557895.1). Lineage (NCBI taxonomy): Bacteria > Pseudomonadati > Pseudomonadota > Alphaproteobacteria > Hyphomicrobiales > Methylobacteriaceae > Methylobacterium > Methylobacterium oryzisoli. The sequence continues at coordinate 125,424 of NZ_JBKIBX010000016.1, forward strand.
ACCGCGGGCCGGTCAGCCTTCCGATCGCTCAGATGAACCTCGCGCCCGGACCGCGATCAACCGGGCCACCCCACCACCGCGATCGAGCCGGTGCGGCGCTGGGCTGCCGGCCTCAGTCGGCGCGAGCCATGCGGTCGACGAAGAGGGCGCCCTTCGCGATCACCCGCTCGCCCTCCCTGAGGCCGTCGCGCACCTCCACGGTGCCGCCACTCAGGATGCCGGGCTTGATCCGGCGTCTCTCGACCGCGTTGCCCTCACCCAGCACCCACACGTTCGCCTGGTCACCCTCGTAGATCACCGCCGCGCGCGGCACCGACAGGAAGGCGTCGTCGCGCTCCGTGATGAAGCGCACGCTCGCGTACATTTCGGGCTTGAGCAGAAGCTGCGGGTTGTCGACCTCCGCCCGCACGGTGATGCGCCGGGTGGCCGGATCGACCGACGCGCCGATGTAGTTCACCCGCGCCTCGAAGGTGCGGTCCGGGAGGGCCAGCACGCGGAAGCGCATCAGTTCGCCGAGATTGATCTTGGGGGCGTCCGGCTCGCGCAGCTGGGCCACCAGCCACACCTTCGAGAGATCGCCGATGACGTAGGACGGATCGGAGCCGCCCGTGGTCACGTACTGCCCGGGGCCGATCCTGCGCTGGATGATCGTCCCGCTCAGCGGCGCGTTGATGGTCGTCTCGGGGTTGATCGCCCCTTTCCGCTGCAGCGCGCCCATGNGCCGATCCTGCGCTGGATGATCGTCCCGCTCAGCGGCGCGTTGATGGTCGTCTCGGGGTTGATCGCCCCTTTCCGCTGCAGCGCGCCCATGTCCGTGCTGGTCAGACCGAGGATCCGCAGCCGGTTGCGCACGGCCTCGAGCCCGACCTCGGCGGTCTTGAGGTCGTTGGTCGCGCTGGTCAGGTCGTTCTGTACGCTCTGCAGCTCGCGCAGGGTGGTGGCGCGCGTCTCGAACAGGTCGCGCTGGCGCTTCTCGGCCGAGGTGGCGAAGTTGAACTGCGAGCGGCTCTTGTTGAGGACGTTGAGGGCGGCGAGGTAATCGTTCTGCGCCTGCACCATCTCGTTGGCCTGGATCGAGAACAGGCGCTGATCCTGCTCGACACGCTCGCCGGTGCGGCCGAAGATCTGAACGATGCGGCCCGGATAGGGCGAGAAGACCGGCGTCGCACGGTACTCGTCCACGCTGATCTTGCCCTCCGTCGCGATCTCCTCGTAGAACTGGCGTTGCACGACCGTTTCGGTGGAAAGGGTCGCGAGCTGTGCCTCCGTGAGGATGAAGCCGTTGCTGCGCGGCGGCACGAAGGTGGAGTCGGTCGTCAGCGCGGGCATCGGCTCGACACGGGCGAAACGGCCGTACCAGAGAGCTGCCGCGCCAAGGATGAGGACCGCCATTACGACACAGGCCTGAACCTTGGCCGTCAGGCTGATGGGTTCAAGGTCGCGGTCGGCCAGATCGGTCATGACACGGCGACAGCTCGTCGTTCGTCGTCCGCGTAGAGCCCGCAACGGTCAACCGTTGCCGATGCGCCTGCGGGCACATCCATCTATAGACGATCACACATGCAAAGCACAGATCTCGACCCGCCGCGGTTATCCTCCAACGGTAGGCCTAAGCGCGACGGTTGCGCGCGATGCCGGACAGCCCCGATCTCTCGGCGGCTGATCAGTTCTCAGCACGATCCTGGCAAGGCAGCCCACCTGCGCTGAGTTCGCAGAGCAGTATGCAGGCCAAACAATGCAAACCTTCGCCGATCGAGTGGTGCCTGACGCTTGTGCCTCTCGCAGCTTGCGACAGGAAACACAGTCATGCAATCGTCCGTCCGAACAGCTATCACAACCGGACGTTCGCGTTGCGGCGCGCGACAAGACGCTTCAGGTCTGTGACCCGTTCTGAACCGATCGCAGGCGGAAACGCAGGTGCGCCCCGTGCAGAAGGCGGGCGAGATGCCGGCTGTGGCGGGAGCACAATCTGAGCGGCCCGGCACCTCGGCTGTGCGTATCGCTCTGGTCGTCGCCGAGAAGCCGGACATCTGAACACTGACACCGGACGGCCGGCAGGCGCCCACGCCGCCGTGTCAGGCGTCGAGGGGTGACGATGCGAACCACCAAGCGGGCAAGCCCAGCGGCCAACGCGATCCTCTCGCATGGGGTGCGGATCACCAGCCCCGACCGGCGGCCGTACCCGCAGGCCAAGGTCAGCAAGCGCGAACTCGTGGCCTATTACGAGAACGTCTCAGCGGTGATGCTGCCTCATATCGCCGGTCGGCCGCTGACACTGATCCGCTGCCCGCGCGGCGTCGATGCTCCCTGTTTCGTTCAACAGCACGCCGCTCCCGGGTTGCCGGAGGCCATACGGACGGTGAGCCTCACCGAGGCGTCCGGCGAGACTGGGGCCCACCTCTACGTGGACGATCTGGCCGGCATACTGGCCTGCGTGCAACTGGGAGCCCTTGAACTCCACGGCTGGGGAGCGCGTGCCAGCGCGCTTGAGGAGCCGGACCGCCTCGTGTTCGATCTCGACCCCGATCCCTCCGTGCCGTTCCGCGCGGTCGTGGATGCGGCTCTGCTCATTCGCGACCATCTGCTGGAGGATGGCCTGACCTCCTGGCCGATGCTGTCGGGCGGGAAGGGCGTTCATGTGGTCGTGCCGTTGACCGGAGCGACGTGGCCGGCCGCGAGTGCTTGGGCCAAGCGGTTGGCGCAGTCCTTGGAGAAGCAGGCGCCGGACCGGTTCACGTCCGCAATGGCGAAGGCTGAACGGGCTGGACGGATCTTCATCGACTACCTGCGCAACGAACGGGGCGCGACGGCCGTGATGCCCTACTCGACGCGAGCCAAGGCCGGCGCCTCGATCTCGATGCCGCTCAGTTGGGAGGAACTCGCACGCGCTCCATCGGCCCAAGCCTACACGGTCCACGATGTGCTCACGAATGGATTGCCGCAGATGCCTGGGTTGGGGATCGAACAGCGGCTACCAACGCAGATGGAATGATGCCCTGATCCATCACCGGTCATCCCATCGGCGAAGTGGGCCGTAGGTCGCGCGATAGCTGCGCGGCCCAAGAACCGGCAGCACGATGGTCCTCGCCCAACTCGGCAGCCGCGCGGTGCGCGACAGCTGATCGGTCATGGCCTGGACATGCGCGACCCGCGGCCGGCGCAGCCTCTCGTAGTCCGATCCGATGCGCTGCCAGTCGCTTCGCTCGGCCACCAAGCCCGCCAGAACCAGCGCGTCCTCCAGCGCGAGCGCCGCGCCCTGAGCCCAGACCGGCGCGGTCGCGTGGGCCGCATCACCCACCAAGACCACCCGGTCGCGGGTCCAGGCCGGAAGGCGGACCTCCTCCAGCGGGGAGTGGTAGATCGATGCGGGCTGCGCCAGGGCGACATCGAGCGTGTCGCGGACCAGACGGGGAAAGGATGCGAAGGCACGGCGCAACACGTTCGGATCAAGGCCCGCGTCCAGACCCGCGCTCGTCGAGACCCATCCGTAGGCCTCGCCGCGATCGACGGGGATGAGCAGGAACAGAGCGCCGGCCCCGGCCCAGAGCGTCCAGGCCTCGACCCCCGGGTTGGGCACCATGAACCGCCAGCTCTGCGTGGCCAGCACCGCCGCGCCGAGACCCCGATCCTCGAACAGGCTGCGGCGGACCCGCGAGTGAACACCGTCCGCACCGACGAGCAGCCCGCCGGCCTCGATCGTCCCATCCTCAAGTTCGGCTTCGGCCCCGTGCGGGATCTGCCGCACCGCAACGATGCCGGCGCCTCGACGGATGTCGCTGGGGGTGAGACCGAGCTGCAACATGCGCAGCAGGTCGGTGCGACGCAGACAATGGGGGCCTGTCTCGACACCCCAGAACGCCTCCTCGTCCACGGCGAACAGGAGGCGGTCGCGCTCGGTCCGGTACTCGCGCCGACGCACCCGCGCACCGACCGTTCGAAGGGCATCCAGCAGGCCGAGCCGGGCCAGCGCGCGAACCGCGTTGCCGGGCAGGTTGATGGCCAGCCCTGCATCCGTCGGAGCCCCGCGCCGCTCCAGCGTGAGGGAGGGGATGCCCCGCTGATGCAGGGCTCGCCTGACCGCAAGACCAGCGATCCCGCCGCCCGCGACGAGGACGTGGTCGGCACGTTGCGTGTTCATCTGGCTTCGCGTTGCTCCCGTCGATGCCCCGACACAGCTCCCTATGCACGATCCGCGACGGCGTGTACGCAGCCGCCCGGCTGCCGTTAGGAGAGCCCAGGGCGTCCGCCGTGTCCGAACGACAGCGCTCGGGTGATTCGTCGATGGTCATACGCCGGCGATCAGCCGCTGGAGTGACAGCCGCAAAGCGGCCTCCCGGCTCGCCCGCCCGAGCCCGCTCGTCCCGGCGAGTTCGGAGCACCGCCGAGCGTAGGCCACTGCCACCATCAGGTAGCCCGGCTGGGATCCGAAGCGTTCGTCAGGATGCCACGTTCCAGTCCAACCTTGGCGTGCAGCGTTAACCATATGTTAACCATATGATTTGATAGAATTCTCAGCGGATACGCTCAAGTATGTACGAGCTTATACGCAGTAGATGAGTTTGTACTGGTAAGTACAGAACTGGCCGCCCCGTTCTGGGTGCTGCGCCCACCTGCCATACAAGTTCGACGCGATGCCTCTCTCCCACGGGAGAGCGTGTGTCGGAATGCCGTGCGTCCTGCACGGATCAGCGCCCTGCTGCCTGCGGCGGTGGGGATGAACGCTCGCGGCCGGCCGGCTGGGGCTCATCGACATGCCAGGGAAAACGATGCGGTTTACGTCTCGCGACTACACGGATGCGTTCGACGGCTTCTGGAACAACCTCAGGAAGCACTGGCACGGCTCCGCCCATGGTTCTCGGCATCGGGACGGCCATCGGTCCGATCCGTGTGCCGGATCGACCCCGGACGCAGCCGCTGCGGCGGCTGTTGTCAGCTGGCCCAGCCATGCAGGCGCCGCGAACGATGTCAGACAGCACTGGCACGGTTCCAGCCATGGCTCTCGGCATCGCCACGGCAGACGGTCCGACAGCTTCACCACGCCGGCCACGGATCCCATCGCAGAGACGGCGATCGACAGCCCGCCCACCGATGAGGATGCTGGCACGCCAGCGGCCGGCTCCGGCACGGACGTGGCTCACTCCGCACCGACTGCACCGACGAGTATCGAGGCGACGGCGTCCGTCGACCCGGTGAACGCGGCGGTTCCAGCAACCGCAATCATCAACCCGGTATCGGCCGTTCCGGATGCGGTCGTTCCTCCGCCGGTTCCGGCGGCACCGATCGTGGCCGCGCCTTCGGCGCCCCTGACGCGCCACAATGGGACGATCTACGCGAAGAGCGGTGACGTCATCGAGAACCTCGACATCTACACCGATGGCGTGGGCATCGA
>NZ_JBKIBX010000017.1:0-110553 GCF_046557895.1 Methylobacterium oryzisoli
GGTGTCGACGCACACGACGTCGTGTCCGAAATCCGCGAAACAGGCTCCCGACACCAGGCCGACGTAGCCGGCCCCCACCATCGCCACGCGCATTGCGACACTCCGTCGACCCGTCGGCACGCTCTAATCAGGTTTGCGCCGCCTTGACCACGCCCGCCCGGACCGATTTGCGGGCAGCGCAGCATTTTTGCCGGCCCGCCGCGGGCCGGGGCTCACCAGAGGCGGAACTGCGCCTTCGCGCGGGCGAAGTTCGGGTTGTAGTAGGGGTCGTTGCGCAGCTGCGGCCCCCAGCGTTCCAGCATGGTGGCGACCTCCGCCTCGAAGCGGGCGCGCTTGGCCGGCGTGTCCTCCTGCCCGCGGCTCTTCGATTCGTGGTGGATGAGGTGCGCGTGCGGCGTCCAGACGATGACGTAGCCGGCCGCCCGGATGCGCAGGCAGAGATCGACGTCGTTGAAGGCCACGGTGAGGCGCGCCGCATCGAAGCCGCCGACCTCGTCGAACACGGCCCGGCGCATCAGCAGGCAGGCGCCGGTGACGGCCGAGACCTCCTGGGCGATCATCATGCGGCCGAAATAGCCCGGGTCGTCGGGCCCGATGCCGAGATGGCTGTGGCCCGCCACGCCGCCCGCGCCCAGCACCACGCCGCCGTGCTGGAGCGTCCCGTCCGGGTAGGACAGCTTGGCCCCCACCGCTCCGACCTGCGGCTCGACCGCGATCGAGACCATCTCGGCGAGCCAGCCGGGCTCGCGCACCTCGATGTCGTTGTTGAGGAAGAGGATCAGGTCGCCGCGCCCCGCCCGCGCCCCCTCGTTCGACAGGGCCGAGAAGTTGAAGGGGCCGGGGCTCGCCAGCACCCGCACGCGCGGATCGGCTGCCATCTCGGCGAACAGGGCGGCGGTCTGCGGCTCGCGGCTGTCGTTGTCGAGGATCACCACCTCGATGGCCGGGTAGGCGGTGCGGTGGAGGAGCCCGTCGAGGGCGACGCGCAGCAGCTCCGCCCGGTCCCGGGTCGGGATCACCACGGTGACGAGCGGGGCGGGATCCGGCAGGGCGCGCACCAGCCGGTTGAAGCCGAGCGGACCGCGCTCCGCCCGGTGCGGCCAGCCGCGGCGGGCGATCAGGTCGGCGAGCGCCTGGAGGCGCGCGGCCTCGGCCCGCGCCAGCGCCTTGTCGGAAAAGGTCCCCGAGCCGATCGCGGCGCGCCAATGGTAGAGCACCTGCGGCAGGTGCCGGATGCGCCCGGGTTCGAGCCGGTCGGCGAGCCGCAGCAGCAGGTCGTGGTCCTGGCTGCCCTCGAAGCCCGGCCGCAATCCCCCGACCGCGCGCACCAGCGCGGTGCGCACCACCGTGAGGTGGTTGACGTAGTTCTGCGAGTAGAGGAGTTCGGGGTTCCAGTCGCTCTTGAAGTGCGGTTCGAAGCGCCGCCCCTTGGCGTCGATCTTGTCCTCGTCGGTGTAGATCAGATCGAGATCCGGCTGGCGCTGGATCGCCGCGGCGACCTCGAACAGCGCGTGGGCGGGCAGCACGTCGTCGTGGTCCATGAAGGCCACGAAGGGTCCTTCGGCGAGTTCGAGCGCCGTGTTGGTGGCCCGGGCGATGTGGCCGTTCTCGGGGCGGCGCACGGCCTTGACGCGGGGCTCCTCCTTGGCCGCGCGGGCGATGAGGCGCGGCACCGCCGGGTCCGTCGAGGCGTCGTCGGCGAGGCAGAGCTCCCAGTGCGGGTAGAGCTGCGCCCGCACGGAGCGGATCGCCTCCTCCAGCACCGCCGGATCCGGATTGTAGACCGGCATCACCACCGAGATCAGCGGCGGCGCCGACATTCGGGCCGCCTCGTCGCGGATGCGCGCCCGGTCGGCCTCCGACAGCGTATCGAAGCAGCGCACCCAGGTGTCGTAGCCGGTGAGGCCTGGGGGCGTCAGCGCTCGGGTGAGGCGGTTGCGCGAGCGCACCTTCTTGCCGAGCGCCCGCCACAGCACCGCCTGCGCGGCGAGGTCGGGCCGGCGCAGCGCCCCGCGCCCGAGGAGGACGAGGCGGCGCTGCACCCGGATGGAGAAGCCGCTGAGGCTCAGATCGGTCTCGCCGAGCATCGGCGTGAGGCGCAGGGCCATGAGGCCGGCGGGCAGCCGCCCGAGCCAAGTGAAGCGGCCGTTGCCGTAGGCGCGCTCGGCGAGGCTGGTGCTCTCGGGCTCCCCGGGCGCGTTCGACAGGGCCGCCAGTTCGACCCGGCTGAAGGAGCCCCGGCCCTCGTCGCGGAACCCGATCTCGACCCAGCGGCCCGCGAGGCCGGTGCCCTGGAGATCGAGGACCAGCGCCGCGGCGTCGTGCGGATCGGGCACGAAGCGGCGCACGACCGGATCGCCGCCGAGCGGCACGATGGATGCCTGCAAACCCGCCACGCTGTCTCCGCGCCCGCTCCCGGCCCGGGGGCCGCCGCCGCGCTCCTACCCCAGCCGCCGCGGCGCGGAAAGATCCGGGCTTCCCCCGAGAACCGGCTTGCCATTCCGGCCGCGTCCCCCTATACGCCCCTCCACACCGGAGCCGCTTCCCGCAACGGCGGCCTCCGCGGGCGCGTAGCTCAGCGGGAGAGCACTACGTTGACATCGTAGGGGTCACAGGTTCGATCCCTGTCGCGCCCACCATCTCCCTCCCGAACAATCGGCAGACATCCTTCCCCGCCAGGGGAAAGCGCCTGCACGGTCGCACCGGAACGAGGCGCGAACCGTGCCCACTTGCCCCGACGAGAGGGAGCGATTCTCCGTTCAATTCAGGCACGATCGCTCGACATACCGTTCGACACGCGCCACGGGCAACCTACAGGATGGCGTCGATTCCCTTGTGGGCAGCGAGCGACAGCAGCTTGAGGGACGGCCCGCCGGGCTTCGCGTCCCCGCGCTCCCACTTGCTCACGAGCGATGTCGTGACGTTGAGTGCGCGGGCGAAGATGGCTTGGCTCATGTGCGCCTTCTCGCGGATCTCGCGGATGGCGCCGGGAGCCATCGGCTCGACCGGTGTGAGGCAGGTCAGGTCGAACCGGCGCATGGTGGCCTTGTCGATGGCGCCAATCGCGTAGAGGTCCTCGGCGCCCTCGTGAAGGGCGCCGAGCAGGTCACTGCGGTACGTCTTCTTCCGGTTCGTCATCCCTGACCACCTTCCATCCCTGCTCGCGTGAGACGCGGTCGAACGCCTCGTCCTCCAGATTCGCCAGGATCCCCGCGAATGTCCGCCCAATCGGCCTTGGCCCTGACGGGGCAGGCGCTGCTTGATCAGGCAGAGGCCGAGTTGGGCATCGATCAGCCCGCTTTCGGCGCGGTGAACGGCCTCCCTCAGGAGATCATCCCCGATCCGCTTCGCCCGATCCCCAACCTATGGGCCGGGCGGCCGGACCCCGCTCTGCATGATCGAGCGCCACGCCAGCGTGAGCGCTCGGCACCGCGCCGAGGCGATGCGGGGCTGATTGGGCACTGGTTGGGCGATTCGCGAATCGGACGAGAGAAACCTGATGCGCGCGGTCCGGCGCGGCCACACTGGCACCGCGCCTTCGATCTGCTACGCCGCGCCCATGCGCGGTGAGCCCTCGGCGGGGCGGGGCGCTGCCGGCCGGTCCGGCGCGAGAGGGCGATCAGAGGGGCGAACGAATGTCCGATGCACCCGATTCGGCGATCCTCGCCCGATTGCTCGCCTTCGCGGACGAGGCCGGCCCGATCGCGCTGCGTCAGCGCGACGCCGGCCTCGCCGTGACCTACAAGGACGGGGGGCTCGGGCAGGCGCTGACCCAGGCCGACCTCGCGATCAGCCGCCTGCTGCACGAGCGGTTCGGCCCGCGGCTGATCGAGGAGGAGACCGCCCCCGATCTCGGCCACGCCGCCGCGAGGCGCCTGCTGGCCGAGGACGACTGGACCTTCGTGGGCGATCCGATCGACGGAACGAAGCCCTACGCGGGCGGGCTGCCGAGCTGGGGCACGATGGTGGCGGCCTGCCGCGCGGGCCGGCCCCGCGCGGGCGTGATCAGCCTTCCCGCGTGGGGCGACGACAAGACCGACCCGTTCCGGACCCCGCCGGTCGAGGAGCAGCGCGGCCTGCTGCTCGCGGCCGTCGACGGCGCGGCGTGCTGGGCGCCGACCCGCGGCGGGCGTCGCGCCGAGGCGCTGCGGCCGCTGGTGCGGCCGGACCGGCGCACCTCCCACGTCGGCTGGCTGCCGGTCGCGGCGCAGCGCTACACGCTCGACTACGATCGCGGCGTCTTTCCGTGGAGCGAGAGCAGCGCGATCGCGGACGCCGCCCTGGTGGCGCTGGGGCGGCTCGACGCGACCTTCCTGAACCACATGTTCTGGGACGCGGCCCCGATCCTGCCGGTGCTGGAGGCCCTCGGCTTCGGCCTCTACCGCTGGCCCGATCTCGCGCCGCCGCCCGCGATGCTGATCGACCTGTTCGACGACCGGTTCTCGGGCCACGACGCGCTCTGGATGCTGTGCCGCGACCGCGAGCAGGCCGAGATCCTCGCCCGGGCCGTGCAGGCGGGTAGGGCCGGAGCGCGGTGAGCGGCCGAGATCCGGTGGCGCGTCGCGGTGCGCGGCAGCGTGCGGGAAGGGCACTGCGCCCCAGGCCTCCTCCGGCAGGACGCCGTGCACGGCCCACCGCCACGCTGGCGCCGAGATAGTTCTCATGTAAACTATCTCGCATGGCCACGACCTCGCCGCGCCCCGCTCCCGACCCGTCGCCCGCGCCCGATCCGATCCGGGCGTGGTTCCGCTTCCTGCGCCTGCACCGGCGCGTCTCGGCGGCGATCGCCGCGGAGCTGAAGGCGCTCGGCCTCTCGATCCCGCAATTCGACGTGATCTCGACCCTCTCCGAGCAGGAGGGCCTGACCCAGCAGGATCTCGCCGAGCGGCTCTACGTGACGAAGGGCAACGTCTCGGGGCTGATCGACCGGCTGGTGGAGGCGGGCCTCGTGGAACGCCGGCCGATCCCGGGGGACCGGCGCTCGCACGCCCTGCACCTGACGCCGGCGGGGCGCGACCTCGCCCGGTCCGGCATGGCGGCCCAGAGCGCCTACGTCACCCGCACGCTCGGCAGCCTGCCGCCCGCGGACGTGGCGGAGCTGGAGCGCGTGGTGATGGCGTGGCGCGCGGCGGCGCGGGCCGACGAAGCGGCGCGGACCTGAGCCCATGTTCGATGCCGTGGCGTTCGCGGGCGGCGGCAACCGCTGCTACTGGCAGGGCGGGTTCTGGGTCGCGGCCGCCGAGCGACTCGATCTCGCGCCCGCCCTCGTCGTCGGCGTGAGCGGCGGAGCCTTCGCGGCCTGCTACAGCCTGCTCGGGCAGGGGCGGGCGGTGATGGAGCGGGTGGCGCAGGGCTGCGCCGAGGGACGCCGCAACATCGACTGGGTGGCCGCCTGCCGCGGCTGCCGGCCCTTCCCGGTCTCCGGCATGTACCGCGACCTCATCGACGCGGTGCTGGGGCCCGCGGGCTTCGCGGCCCTGCGCGGGGGCCGGACCGAGGCGGTGATCGCGCTCTCGCGCCCGCCGCGGCGCCTGCCGCTGGCGCTCGCGGTGCCGCTCGGGATCCTGACCTACCAGGCCGAGAAGAAATGGCGCGCGCCGGTCCACCCGCGCGGCGGCCGGGCGCTCGGCTTCCGGGAAGACTTCGTCGCGGTGCGCGACCTCGCGGCGCCCGAGGAGCTGACCTCGGCGCTTCTGGCGAGCGCGAGCGTGCCGCCCTTCCTGCCGGTGGGCCGGGTCCGGGGCGAGCCCGCCCTCGATGGCGGCCTCGTCGACAACGTGCCGGTGACGCCGCTCGTCCCGGTCGAGGCGGCGGGCGGGCGCACGCTGGTGCTGCTCACGCGCCGCTACCGCGCGCTGCCGCAGCATCCGGGCCGCACCTACCTGCAGCCCTCCGCACCCGTCGCCATCGGGCAGTTCGACATCACGAATCCGGAGGGCATCCGCCGGGCCTTCGCGCAGGGGCTCGAAGACGGCGCGGCCTTCGCGGCCGAGCAGCGCGCCCGCCGGGCGGCCAGCCGTGCGGCCGAGCCGGTGGTCAGGCCGCAGCCCGCACCTTCTCCACCTCCAGGATGATCCCGGCCGGCGTGACCCGCTCGCGGGAGACGAGCCGGTCGCCGGGCACGAATTCGCCGAGCGGCACGTCGCGGTCGGGCAGCACCACCGTGGCCTGCCGGTTGACGAAGACGAGGACGTGGCGCTGGCGCTGCAGCGAGGCCGCGGCCCAGCGCTTGAGCTGCCCGTAATAGGGCTCGCGCCGCCACGCCCCGGCCTGCCCGGGATCGACCTGGACCTGCAGGAAGCGCGTCACGGGGTCGAGGCTCAGCACCATCTTGGCCCTCTCGGGCTTCCATTCCGGCCCGAGCCAGCCCTCCGTCATCCAGAGGCAGTGGAAGGCCCGGCAATGCACCGGCCGCTCCGCGTGGATGGCGCAGCCGCGCCCGCTGCGCGCGTGGCGGCACCATTCGCCGGTGACGCTCTCCACCGCCGGCACGTCGTAGACCTTGCAGCACAGCGTGCAGGTGCCGCAGGTGCGGCCGGGGGCCGGCTGGGAGACGATCTGGGCGGGGTCGATCATGGACCGGAGACCTGAGCAGGGGGCTTGCATGCGCGGGGCCGCCTTGGTGCGGGGGCATCGCGCCGCTAATGTGACGGCGGCCCGATTTCTCCGGTCGGGCTCCCCGGGACTACCGCCCCTTCAGGAAAGCGCTGAGCCGATGCTGTCGAACCTCGCCGTCCGCGACGTCGAAACCCTGATCCACCCCTACACCAACCTCGCGCTGGTGCGCGAGACCGGGCCGCTGGTGCTGGAGCGGGGCCACGGCGTCTGGGTCTACGACACGGATGGGCGGCCCTACCTCGAGGGCATGGCGGGCCTGTGGTGCACCTCGCTCGGCTACTCCAACGAGGAGCTGGTGGAGGCCGCCCGCGACCAGATGGCCCGGCTGCCCTTCTCGCACCTCTTCTCGGGGCGCAGCCACGACCCGGCGATCGAACTCGCCGAGACCCTGAAGGAGATCGCGCCGATCCCGGTCTCGAAGGTCTTCTTCACCTCCTCGGGCTCGGAGGCGAACGACACCCAGGTCAAGCTGACGTGGTACCTCAACAACGCGCTCGGCCGGCCGCGCAAGAAGAAGATCATCGCCCAGCGCAAGGGCTACCACGGCGTCACGGTGGCCTCGGCCTCGCTCACCGGGCTGCCGGCCAACCACGCCGACTGGGACCTGCCGCTGCCGGGCTTCCTGCACGCCGCCTGCCCGCACCATTATCGCGGGGCGGAAGCCGGCGAGAGCGAGGAGGCCTTTTCGGCGCGGCTCGCGGCCGAGCTCGACGCCTTCATCCAGCGCGAGGACCCGGACACGGTGGCGGCCTTCATCGCCGAGCCGGTGATGGGCGCGGGCGGCGCCATCGTGCCGCCGAAGGGCTACTTCGCGGCGATCCAGCGGGTGCTCGCCGCCTACGACATCCGCTTCATCGCCGACGAGGTGATCTGCGGCTTCGGGCGCCTGGGCACGTGGTTCGGCGCGGAGGCGATGGAGGTGCGCCCCCACAGCCTGTCCTTCGCCAAGGCGGTGACCTCCGGCTACATGCCGCTCGGCGGCGTCACCGTGGAGGAGCCGCTCTACCAGGCGATGCTGGACGAGAGCCGCAAGATCGGCACCTTCGGACATGGCACGACCTATTCGGGGCATCCGGTGGCCTGCGCGGTCGCCATCAAGACCCTGGAGATCTACCGGCGCGACCGCATCGTCGAGGGCGTGGCCGAGAAGGCGCCGCACTTCCAGCGCCGACTCTCGGCCCTGGCCGAGCACCCGCTGGTCGGCGAGGCGCGCGGCGTCGGCCTGATCGGCGGGCTGGAGATCGTCGCCGACAAGGCCTCGAAGCGCCAGTACGACCCGAAGGCGGGCGTGGCCGCGCGCTGCGTCGCCTTCGCGCAGGCCGAGGGGCTGATCGTCCGCTTCCTGGCGGGCGACCGGGTCGCGCTCTGTCCGCCCCTCGTCATCGCCCCCGACGAGATCGACACGCTGTTCGACCGCCTCGGCCGCGCCCTCGACCGTACGGCCGAGTGGATCCGCCAGGAGGGCTTGCAGGCGGTCTGAGCGGAGTCGCGGAGAGGGCCGGCGCCGCCGCGCAGCGGCCCCGGCGGCCCTCGTTCATCCCTCGTCCACCTCTGCGGCGGGGGCGCCCCCGTCTCGCCCCGGCCCCGTCGCAATGGCGCCCGACCGCCGACCCGATCGGCCGCTTCATCGGTGCGACCGGCCGCGACGGGCCGAGGTGAGCACAGGATCGAACGTGATGGTGTCGCAAGCGCAGAGCCCGAACGCCACGGCCGAGCGCCGTCCGGCCGCGGCTGGCGTCGCGGTCTGTTTCCGCCCCCTGGCCCTGCCGGCGCTCGCCGCCGCGGTCCGCGCCGCCGCGGGCAAGCCGCGCGGGCCGGCCGGCACGGCGAGGACGCTTCGCCCGGCGGCCCTGCGCTGGGAGCCGGCCGGCGAATAGGAGCCGGCCCGGCCGGGCGGCCCGCACGGGCCCGCCCGGCGATGTCTCCGGATTCCCGTCCGCCCCCTCAGGAGCGCAGCCCCGCGATCCGCAAACCCCCGAGCCATTCGCGGCGGCGCGCATAGGCGATGCCGAGGAGAAGGGCCAGGAGCAGGGCGGCCGGCAGCGCCATCGCCAGGGGATCGTGCGCGCGCAGGTGGCTGCCCACCGCCCCCACCATGATCGCCGCGAGGAGCAGCGCGCCCGCGCCGGCGAAGCCCCGCGTGAGCAGCAGCGCGGCGCCCGCGAGCTGGCCCGCGCCGACCACGTACATGAACCAGGGTGCGTAGCCGAAGCGCGCGAAGCCGGAGACCTCGAATTCCAGGGCCGCGAGCTTCATGCCCGCCGCGATCACGAACACCGCCGCGATCGCGACCCGCAGCGTGCGCTCCGCCCGCTCGAAAGCTCCCGTGCGATTCGTCATCCCGATCCCCTCCCGCATCGGGCCCCGCGCCCGCGATCGAATGGCCTGCCCTAGCGGGCTGCGGTGTCGGGGTGATTGCGTCGGATGTTGCGAGCCGGGCCGCGCGCCACATGCCCTTCCGGACGGCAAGGCGGGCGCGTTAACGCGTCACTAACCACGCATCGGCAATTTTTGCCTACGGGGCCGATCGGCCCCGGGATTGGGTTGGACGCGTCGTGAAGCCGGTTCTCGATCTGGTGACGAAGTTCGGGCCGGCGCGGCTCGCCGCGATGGGGGCCGTGACCCTGGCCCTGATCGGGTTCTTCGCCTTCGTGATCCTGCGCGTCTCGCGCCCCGACATGGGCGTGCTCTACGCCGACCTGTCGATGCAGGATGCGGGCGCGGTGATCCGCGACCTCGACGCGCGCGGCATCCGCTACGAGGCCCGGGGCGATGCCGGGCAGACCATCCTGGCGCCGCGCGCCGACCTCGCGCGGCTGCGCATGGACCTCGCCGGGAAAGGTCTGCCGAGTGCGGGCGGGGTCGGGTACGAGATCTTCGACAAGGGCGACGCCTTCTCGACCACCACCTTCGTGCAGAACGTCAACCACCTGCGGGCGCTCGAAGGGGAGCTGGCGCGCTCGATCCGGGCGATCGGCCGGGTGCAGGCGGCGCGCGTCCACCTCGTCATCCCGGAGCGGCGGCTGTTCGTGCGCGACCGCGAGGCGCCGAGCGCCGCCATCGTGCTCAAGCTCGCGGGCGACCTCGATGCCGGCCAGGTGCGGGCGGTGCGCCACCTCGTCGCCTCCTCGGTGGAGGGGCTGAAGCCCGAGCGCATCTCCATCGTGGACGAGCGCGGGCGCCTGCTCGCCGACGGCGCCCGGGGCGAGGAGAATCAGGGCCAGATCGGCCTCGACGAGCGGCAGGCCAACCTCGAACACCGCCTCCGGGCGCAGGTCGAGGGCATCGTGGCGGGCGTCGTCGGCGCGGGCCGGGCGCGCGTGCAGGTGGCGGCCGAACTCGACGTGAACCGCGTCGAGAGCCGCTCCGAGACCTTCGATCCCGAGAGCCGGGTGGTGCGCTCGACCCAGACCCGCTCGGAGACGCAGCAGAGCCAGAGCGCGCCCGAGGCCGGCGTGAGCGTCGGCAACGAGCTGCCGGGCGCCCGCGACGGCGCGCCGGCCCCGGGTCCGCGCGAGGCCTCGAACAAGAACGAGGAGACCACCAACTACGAGATCTCCCGGGTGACCCGCACCGAGGTGGCGGAGGGCGGCCGGATCAAGCGCCTCTCCGTGGCGGTGCTGGTGGACGGCGCCTACGCGCCGGGTCCGGACGGCAAGCCGGCCTACGCGCCGCGCGCCAAGGAGGATCTGGAGCGCATCGCCGCCCTGGTCCGCACCGCGGTGGGCTACGACAAGGCCCGGGGCGACCAGATCGAGGTGGTCAACCTGCGCTTCGCCGAGAGCCCGGCCCTTCCCGAGTTCCAGGAGGAGGGCTTCGTGGCCTCGCTCCTGAAGCCGAGCCGCGAGGACGTGCTGCGTCTCGTGGAGATCGGCGTGCTGGCCCTGCTGACCCTGGTGGTGCTGCTCGCGGTGGTGCGTCCGCTGCTGCGCCGGGTGATCACGCCCGACGAGCCGCCCGCCCTGCTGGTGGCCGGGGCGCCGGCGCTCGCGGCGCCGGGCGGGTCCGAGCCCGAGATGCTGCCCGACAACCAGACCAAGCGCCTCGTCGAGTACGCCAAGGTCAACGGCAAGGTGCAGGCCGAGACCATCGAGCGCGTGGCCGAGATCGTGCGCACGAACCCGGCCGAGACCGCCGAGGTGCTGCGCAACTGGATCAACGACCGCTGAGCCGGACCGAGAGACGCTGCGAGAGAGCCTGAAGGACCCAGCATGGCATCGACCGCCCAACCCGCCGTCCAGCCCGCCGCGCTCGCGGCCGCGCTGGCGAATTCGCGGCTGGCCGAGCTGCCCGGGCCGCAACGGGCCGCGGCGCTGCTGCTGCTGCTCGGCGACGATGCCGGCGCGCCGATCTGGAAGCTCCTCGAAGAGGACGAGGTCAAGAAGGTCTCGCACGCGATGGTCCAGCTCGGCTCGCTGGAGGTCGAGACGGTCGAGCAGCTCATCGTCGAGTTCGTCTCGAAGCTGTCGTCGAGCGGCGGCGTGTCGTCGAGCTACGAGCGCACCGAATCGCTCCTGCTCAAGATCTTCCCGCCCGAGCAGGTCTCGCTGATCATGGCGGAGGTGAAGGGCGCCTCGGCGCGGCGGGTCTGGAGCAGCCTGACCCAGATCGACCCCGAGATCCTCGCCTCCTTCCTGCGCAGCGAGTACCCGCAGACCGTCGCCGTCATCCTGTCGCGGGTGCGCTCGGACTACGCCGCGCGGGTGCTGACCATCCTGCCGGAGGATTTCGCCATCGACGTCCTCAACCGCATGCTGCGGATGGAGACGGTGCAGAAGGAGGCCCTGCGCCACATCGAGGAGACGCTGCGGAGCGAGTTCGTCTCGACCATCGCGCAGACGACGCGGCGCGACGCGCACGAATTGATGGCCGAGGTCTTCAACGCCTTCGACCGCCAGACCGAGGCCCGCTTCCTCACCGCTCTCGACCAGAACAACCGGGGCGCCGCCAAGAAGATCCGGCAGCTCATGTTCACCTTCGAGGATCTCCTGAAGCTCGACGCCGGCAGCGTGCAGACGCTGATGCGCACCGTCGACCGCGACACGCTCGGCCGCGCGCTCAAGGGCGCCTCCGAGCCGGTGCGGGCGTTCTTCTTCGGCAACATGTCGAGCCGCGCGGTGAAGAACCTGCAGGACGAGATGGCCTCGCTCGGACCGATCCGCCTCAAGGAGGTCGACGAGGCCCAGGCCAAGATGACCGAGATGGCCAAGGACCTCGCCGAGAAGGGCGAGATCATGATCGCCAAGAACAGCGCCGAGGAGGAGCTGGTCTACTGATCCCTCCAGCCCCCGACCTCTCCTCCACTCTCCGGTGACCGATGGCCGCGGCCCAGCGCTTCCTCTTCGACAACGACTTCCGCATCCCCGGCGGCAGCGCGACGCGCGCCCGCGAGGCCGCCGAGCAGGCGGCGGCGGCCGACCGCGCCGAGGCCCAGGCCACGGCCCACGCGCGCGGGCTGCAGGAGGGGCGCGCCCAGGCCGAGGCGCAGGTGCAGGCGCGCCTCGCCGACGCGCTGAACCGCCTCGCGGCGGCGGCGACCGGCATGATCGCGGCGACCGATGCCCGCGACGCCGAGCGCGAGACCCAGGCCCTTGACTTCGCGACGGCGCTCGCGCGCAAGATCGCGGGCGACGCGCTCGCCGCCCACCCGATGGAGGCGATCCTGGAGACCGCCCGCAGCGCCCTCCAGCACCTGCGCGGGGTGCCCCACCTCGCCGTGCGGGTGAACGACGCGCTGGTCGAGGAGACCGAGGCCGCCCTGAAGCGGCTCGCCCGCGAGCGCGGCTACGAGGGCCGGCTGATCGTGCTCGGCGACCCCGACCTCGCCCCGGGCGACGCCCGGATGGAATGGGCCGACGGCGGCGTGGTGCGCGACCGCGCCGCCATCGAGGCCGCCCTCGCGCGCGCCCTCGACCGCTCCTGATCCCCGTTCACCAAGGACCTCCGCATGGCCTCCGACAACGACCTCGGCCTGCCGCAGCTCAGCGAGTCCGATCTCGCCTTCGACCAGGGCGGTCCCGCCTCGATGCGGGACGCGCCCACCTCCGCCAAGAGCGCGGCCGACCTCGAACAGGTCTTCGACGTGCCGGTGGTGATCTCGGCGGTGCTCGGCGCCTCGCGCATGCCGATCGGCGACCTCCTGCGGCTCGGCCCCGGCACCGTGCTCGAACTCGACCGCAAGGTCGGCGAGGCGATCGACATCTTCGTGAACAACCGCCTCGTCGCCCGCGGCGAGGTGGTGCTGGTCGAGGACCGCCTCGGCGTCACCATGACCGAGATCGTCAAGGGCGACGGCTGAGCCGCCTCGTCTTCCTCCATATCCGGCGCCCCTGAGGCGCCGCGCCGCCCGAACCGGAACCCGCGATGCGCCTCCTCATCATCGGCCGCCTGAACGGCGAACTCGTCACCGCCTCCAAGATCGCCATGAGCCGGGGTGCCGCCGTCACCCAGGCGGACGGCGTCGAGCAGGGCCTCGGCGTGCTGCGCGCCAAGGGCGCCGACCTCGTGATGATCGATGTCGGCCTGCCGATCCGGGCCTTCGTGACGGCGCTCGGCGAGGAGCGCATCCGCACCCCGGTCGTCGCCTGCGGCACCGGCTCGGACGCGCGGGCCGCGGTGGCGGCGATCCAGGCGGGCGCCAAGGAATACGTACCGCTGCCCCCCGACCCGGAGCTGATCGCCGCGGTGCTGGAGGCGGTGGCGGCGGATGCCCGCGCCTTCGTGTGGCGCGACCCCGCGATGGAGCGGGTGGTGACGCTCGCCGAGCAGGTGGCGCGCTCGGACGCCTCCGTGCTGATCTCGGGCGAGAGCGGCACCGGCAAGGAGGTGCTGGCCCGCCACGTCCACGCCAAGTCGGCCCGCGCCCAGAAGCCGTTCGTCAGCGTCAACTGCGCGGCGATCCCCGACGCGCTGCTCGAATCCGAACTCTTCGGCCACGAGAAGGGGGCCTTCACCGGCGCGGTGGCGCGGCGCATCGGCAAGTTCGAGGAGGCGAGCGGCGGCACGCTCCTCCTCGACGAGATCTCCGAGATGGACGTGCGGCTCCAGGCGAAGCTCCTGCGCGCTCTGCAGGAGCGGGTGATCGACCGGGTCGGCGGCGCCCAGCCGGTGCGGGTGGACCTGCGGGTGCTGGCGACCTCGAACCGCAACCTCGCGGAAGAAGTCCGCAAGGGCACCTTCCGGGAGGACCTGCTCTACCGCCTCAACGTGGTGCACCTGCGCCTGCCGGCCCTGCGCGAGCGCCCGGCCGACATCCTCGAACTCGCCGGCCACTTCGCCCGCAAATACGCCGAGGTGAACGGCGTGCCGGCCCGGCCGCTCGCGGCGGAGGCGCGCCGCCTCCTCGTCGCCACGCCCTGGCGGGGCAACGTGCGGGAGCTGGAAAACACCCTGCACCGGGCGGTGCTGCTCGCGAGCGGGGCGGAGATCGGCCCGGAGGCGATCCGCACGCCCGAGGGCGACGCCCTCGACGGGCCGGTGGGGACCGCCGCGCGGGCGGTGCAGACCGCCGAGGCGGTGACGCGCAGCCTCGTCGGGCGCACGGTGGCGGAGGTGGAGCGCGACCTGATCCTCGACACCCTCGACCATTGCCTGGGCAACCGCACCCACGCGGCGCGCATCCTCGGCATCTCGATCCGCACCCTGCGCAACAAGCTCAACGAATACACGGATGCCGGCGTCGCGGTGCCGGAGCCCGGGCAGGCGCGGGCGATCGCGGCCTACGGCTGATGAAGGGCGCCGTACCAGCCGTCCATGCGATGGCAGAGGCTTGAAGCGACCGCTGCTGGCGATCGGCCAGCGAGTCTCGACAACGAAACAGGGGCCTTGCGGCCCCTGCAGGGCCGGGGCGTGGAGCCCCGGCCGGCGATGCGTGAAGATCCGATCGCGTCAGCCGCGATCGGTGCCCACCGGCTTGCGGGCCGGCGGCAGGTCGTCGTCGAGGCCGGCGTGGCGCTCGCGGGTGGTACCGGCGAGGCTGTCGCGGTCTGTCGCCTCGTCGAAGGCCCGGGCGGCCGGGGGGGCGCCCGCCGCGTAGGGCGTGCCACCGGTCGGGAGGCCGGCGCCGGTGTGGAGGCCGGTCGTGGTCGAGCCCGCCGCGCCGATCGCGGTGCTGCCGACCTCGCCGCTCGCGACCGAGGCCGGGTTGCTGTAGGACGGGCCCGCCGGGTCGTGGCGCCCGCTCCAGCCCTCGCCGCGCCAGCTCTGGGCGCGCTCATCCATGTCGACCGAGCCGTGCTCCTTGAGCGCGGCGGCGACGCGATCCGCCACGGCATCGTCGGCCCGCACGGTGACGAGGGTGCCGCCGCGGCGCACGCCCTCGGCGTAGGAATGGGCTTCCTCCTCGCTCAGGCCCGCGCCGGTGAGCGAGCCGAGGATGCCCCCCGCCGCCGCCCCAACGCCCGCGCCGGCCAGCGTCGCGACCAGCCAGCCCGCCGCCACCACCGGGCCGACGCCCGGGATGGCGAGGAGGCCGAGCCCCGTCAGCAGACCCGCGCCGCCGCCCAGCACGGTGCCGACGCTGGCGCCGGCCCCGGCGCCGCTCGACGCCTTCTCGGCGGTGTCGTGGTGGTCGGTGCTGTAGTCGGCGTGGCCGGGGGTGTGGCGCGAGTAGCGGTCGCCCTCGTTGTTGGCCACGATGCTGATGTCGGCATGCGGGACGCCGGCCGCCTCGATCTTGCGCACGGCGGCGGCGGCATCGTCGTAATTGTCGAACAGGGCCGAAAGGGTGCGAGTCGCCATCGGGGCGCTCCTCTCAATCGAGAAATCGGGCGAGAAATCAGGTTCTGGCGGGTGTCGGGGCGGCCGCGTTACTGCGTGACCGCGACGTTGCCCTTGAAGTCGAGGCCGACCTGGACCGTCTTGCCCGACTGCATGGCGCTGCCGCGCCAGATGCCCTGGTCGTCCTTCTTGAGTTCCTTGATGTCCGTGAAGCCGGATTGCTCCATCCGGCTGCGGGCCTGCCCCTCGGTGAAGCTGTTCGCGCCGGGCTCCAGCTTGGCGTTGGTCAGCGTGCCGGTGGTGTTGGGGTTGTTGCGGTCGACCGTGTCGGTGTTCGGCCGCGTGACGGCCTCCTGGCCCTGCGACTGCGTGCTGGGCTTGGCATCCCGGGCCGGGTCGCCGGTGACCGTGGTCTGGGCCTGCGCGATCCCGGCTCCCAGGAGGCTGAGCGCCGCGACGGTGATCAGGGTGGTGCGCATGATCTCCTCGACATTGTCCGGTTTGGATACCGTCTCAATCGTTACGCCGCCGCTTGGTTCCGCTTGTTCCGCTGCATCCCGCAGCGCAGCACGTCTTTCCCGGCGTCGTTGCTCAAACTTGACCGTCAAGCATGGCGGTCTGTGCTTCCATTCTGTTGGGAAGTCGGGCCGCGGGGCCGCCAGAATGCTGCACGGCGGCGCAAAGCAGCAAAAAAGATTTTGGCGCCGCGGGGCCTGCCCTTGGCCTATCCCTGCGGCGGCAATTGGCGGAACGGCTTAACGGATCCTTCACCATGCACCCGGCAGGATTTGCCGGGTCGAGGCCGGAGGGCGGGGCGGGATGAGCGGGGCGGGACCGGCGGGGCTGGGGAGCCTGCGCGCCTTCGCGGTGCCGACGCGGGCCGACCTCGTCGCGCTGACCAAGCGCAGCGACCTGCTGCTGGCGATCGCGGTGATGAGCATCCTCGTGGTGCTGATCTTCCCGCTGCCGGCGCTGCTGCTCGACCTGCTGCTCGCGGTCTCGATCATCCTGTCCGTGCTGATTCTGATGACGAGCCTGTTCATCGAGAACCCGCTCGAATTCACGGTCTTCCCGACCATCCTGCTCATCGCCACGATGCTGCGGCTGGCGCTGAACCTCGCCTCGACCCGGCTGATCCTGGGCCACGGGCACGAAGGCACGGCGGCCGCCGGCCACGTGATCGAGGCGTTCGGGCACTTCGTGATGGGAGGCAACTTCCTGATCGGGATCATCGTGTTCGCGATCCTGATCATCGTGAACTTCGTGGTCATCACGAAGGGCTCGGGCCGCATCGCCGAGGTTGCGGCCCGCTTTAGCCTCGACGCGATGCCGGGCAAGCAGATGGCGATCGACGCCGACCTCTCGGCCGGGCTGATCGACGAAAAAACCGCCAAGGCCCGGCGCCAGGCGCTGGAGGAGGAGAGCGCCTTCTTCGGCGCCATGGACGGCGCCTCGAAATTCGTGCGCGGCGACGCGGTGGCCGCGCTCCTCATCACGGCCATCAACGTGGTGGGCGGCATCATCGTCGGCACGATGCAGCAGGGGATGGGCTTCGGCCCGGCCGCCAAGGCCTACACGCTGCTCACCGTCGGCGACGGGCTGGTGAGCCAGGTGCCGGCCCTGATCGTCTCGACCGCCGCGGGCCTGCTCGTGTCGAAGGCGGGCGTGCGGGGCGCGGCCGACCGGGCGCTCGGGCGCCAGATCGCCAACTACCCGAAGGCGCTCGGCATGTCGGCGGCGGTGATGCTGCTGATCGCGCTCCTGCCCGGCATCCCGATGCTGCCCTTCCTGGCGCTGGCGGCCGGGGCGGCCTACATGGCCCGGCGCATCGCCCGGATGCCGAAACCCGTCGATCCCGACGCCCCGGCCGCGGCGGGCGCCGCCGAGGGCGGCGCGGCCGGCGCCAAGGAAGAAACCGTCGCGGACCTCCTCAAGCTCGACGACCTCAAGCTGGAGATGGGCTACGCGCTCCTCTCCCTGGTCAACGGCCCGGGCGGGCAGGACCGGCTCACCGAGCAGATCAAGGCCCTGCGCCGCCAGCTCGCGGCCGACCTCGGCTTCGTGATGCCCTCGGTGCGCATCCTCGACAACGTGCAGCTCGACGCCAACACCTACGTGGTCCGCGTCAAGGAGATCGAGGCCGGCACCGGCCAGATCTTCCCCGGCCAGTTCATGGCGATGGACCCGATGGGCGGCCAGGTGCAGCTCCCCGGCCAGCACCTGCTGGAGCCGACCTTCGGGCTGCCCGCCACCTGGATCGACGCCTCGCTGCGCGATCAGGCGCAGATCCGCGGCTACACGGTGGTGGACGCCGCCACCGTGGTCTCGACCCACCTCACCGAGGTGATCAAGGCCCATGTCTCGGAACTCCTGAACCACGTCGAGGTGCAGAAGCTCCTGAAGGAACTGCCCAAGGAGCACGGCGAGCTGATCAAGGAGGTGGTGCCGAGCCAGATCGCCACCACGGGCATCCAGCGGGTGCTGCAGTACCTGCTCGCCGAGCGGGTCTCGATCCGCGACCTCGGCACCATCGTGGAGGGCATCGCCGAGGTCGCCGGCCACGTGAAGAACCCGCGCGACATCGTCGAGCACGTCCGCGCGCGCCTGGGGCGCCAGATCTGCGCCCAGTACCAGGGACCGGGCGGCGTTTTGCCGATCATCACCCTCTCGCCCGCCTGGGAGGGGGCCTTCATGGAGGCGATCGTCGGCCAGGGCGACGAGCGCCACCTCGCCATGCAGCCCTCGCGGCTGTCCGAGTTCGTGAACGCGGTGCGCGACCGCTTCGAGGAGGCGGCACGGATGGGCGAGATGCCGGTCCTCGTCACCTCCGTGCAGGCCCGGCCCTTCGTGCGCTCGATCATCGAGCGCTTCCGGCGCGAGACCCCGGTGATGAGCCAGGCGGAGATCCACCCGCGGGCGCGGCTGAAGACCGTGGGATCGGTCTGAGTGCGTCACCGGCTCGGCCGTCCCTGTCGGATGAGACCACTGCGCGTGCCGGTGAACCAAGGCACTCGGCCAAGGCACTCGGCGACGAGCGCGGATCTTCTCCTCTCCCCGCGGGCGGCAGGCCTGTCCGGGGAAAAATCCTCGACAAGGATGGCGCGGGATCCCCTCTCCCGAGCGGGAGAGGGGCAGGGGTGAGGGTCCAGGTGGAGCCGCAGTGAAGCGTGGAGCGTCGTGAGGGGAGCGGAACGGTTCAGGCTCAAGCACGAAGCATTGTGCTGGTAGCGGCAGCGTCGTGTCTTCTTGCTGCACCCTCCCGGGACCCTCACGCGGGATCTCCGATCCCCTGCCCCTCTCCCGCACGGGAGAGGGGTTCCCCGCGCCATCCTCGTCGGGGATTTTTCCCGGACAGCCATGCCGCAAGCGGGGAGAGGAGAACGCGCACGAACCACTATGGTCATCCTCATATCCGGGTCCGAGCCTGTCCAGAATTCAGCTGCAGATACAGGCAGACAGATCCATTCTTGTTGAGTCTTCCTGGCCGCAGCGACCGCGGTTTCGGCGGAGACGATGATACGGGGCCGAGATCATCTTTCCTTGACGTAACACCGCTTCGTCGGCGATCATGATGCATCTCCAGGGACTCGGCGGGCCGGCCCCGGCGGGTTCGCGGCGGCCGGTGCGCCGCCGTACATCCGGAGGGCGGCGGCAGCCGCAGGGTAGGGGCCGGTCCTGCCCCGTCACGGCTCTCCCGATGCTCCTCAGCCGCCTGCTCCCCGACCGCACCCCGCTTCTGCCCGGCCCGATCCATCTCGGGATCCACCTCGCCCAGGCCGCCCTCTGCACCGCGCTCGCGGTCGGCCTCGGGCGGGCCTTCGCCGTCCCGGTCTTCGACCTGCCGCTCTCGGGGTTCCTGCGCTTCTTCGCGGGGTTCGTGGCCGGGTGCGGCCTCGTGGCCGTGGCCTTCGCGGTGGCGGTGCGGGCGCTCGCCCGGCGCCGCGGCCTTCCCTTCGTGCCGCGGGCGGAGGCCGAGGCCGGGTTCCAGGCGTGGGTCCAGGGCCTGTCGCGGGCGCGCTGGTGCGCCCTCTACGCCGTTCCGCACGCCGCGATCCTGACGCTGATGCTCACGCAGTTGCAGGAGCGCGAGAACCTGCTGACGCGGCCCGGTCTCGTCCTGGCGCCGATGCCGCTCCTCGCCTTCGCCCTCTTCGTGCTGGTGATCTGCCTCATGCGGCGGCGCCTGGCCGTGCTGGTCTGACGGGGATCGCGGCCATGCCCCGCCCTCAGGGCTGACGTGCGCGGCGCCCGGCGCGGCTGTCCCTGCCTGCGAAATGGTCTAAGTGCCCTCCCGGCGCGCATCGTGCGCTCGACGGTGCGCGGCACGCGCGGTCAGGAGGGCGGGACGTGGCGATCATCCGGGAGGCCGAGAGCGCGGGGCGGCAGGGGCGCGCCCGCACGGACGGCCTGCGCCGGCCGCTCTGGATCGCGCTCGGCCTGCTGCTGATCGCCTTCAACCTGCGCCCGGCGCTCTCCAGCGTCGGCCCGCTGCTGGGGCCGATCCGGGCGGATACGGGGCTCTCGGGCGCGCTCGCGGGCGCGCTGATCACCCTGCCGGTGCTGTGCCTGGGTGTCTTCGGCCGCCTCGGGCCGCCGGTGACGCGCCGGCTCGGGCCGGATGCCGGCGTGCTGGCCTTCCTGCTGCTGATCGCCGCCGGGCTGGTGCTGCGCGGGCTCGGCGGCCTGCCGGCCCTGTTCGCCGGCTCGGTACTGGCGGCCGGCGGCATCGGCGTGGTCGGGGTGATCCTGCCGGGCATCGTCAAGCGCGATTTTCCCGACCGGCCCGGCCTGATGATGGGCCTCTACACGGCGGTGCTGTGCCTCGGGGCGGCGGCGGGGGCGGGGTTCAGCGTGCCGGCCGGGCAGGCCCTCGGCTCGCCCTGGCAGGGACCGATGATGATCTGGGCGCTGCCGGCGCTGCTCGCCGCGCTCGCGTGGCTGCCGCTCGTGCGCGCAGCCCCCGCGGTGGCCGGCACGGCGCCGCGGCGCACCCTCGGGCGCCTGTGGCGCGATCCGTTGGCCTGGCAGGTCACGGGCTTCATGGGCGCGCAATCGTCGCTGGCCTACATCGTGTTCGGCTGGCTGCCCGCCGCGCTGATCGACCGGGGGGCCGACCCGGTCACGGCCGGGCTCGTCGCCTCGCTGTCGGCGATGGCGCAGACGGTTCTGGCGCTGCTCGTGCCGACGCTCGCCGCGCGGCGGCGCGACCAGCGCGCCTGGGTGCTCCTCGTGGTCGGGCTCGCGGCGAGCGGTTTTTGCGGCCTGCTCGTCGGGCCGCCCGGGCTGGTCTGGCCCTTCGCGCTCGCGCTCGGCCTGGGGCTCGGCGGCTGCTTCGGCCTCGCGCTCACGCTGATCGTGCTGCGCGCCCCCGACCCGCAGACGGCGGGCGATCTTTCGGCGATGGCGCAGGGGGTCGGCTACTGCCTCGCGGCGCTGGGGCCGCTCGTGATCGGGCTCGCGCACGACGCGAGCGGGGGCTGGGGCCTGCCCGCCGCGCTCTACGCGGGCCTCGGCATCGCGGCGGCCACGTTGGGGCTCCTCGCCGCGCGCGACCGCACCGTGCTGAGCTGACGGCTCACCCGCGCCGCAGTGCCTCCAGCACCTTGGCGCCGGGGCGCCCGGTCTGGGGCATGCCGAGGCGGCGCTCGACGTCCTTGATCGCCTCGCGGGTCTTGGCGCCGACGCGCCCGTCCGGCTCGCCGACATCGTAGCCGCGCTCGGTCAGCGCGGCCTGCAGCGCCCGGCGCTCGGCGCGCGACAGCGGCGGATCGTCCGTGGGCCACGCGGTCTGGATGCCGGCCCGGCCGCGCAGGCGGTCGGACAGGACCGCGATGGCGAGGCCGTAGGACTCGGCCGCGTTGTAGGAGTAGATCGCGTCGAAGTTCTTGGTCACCAGGAAGGCCGGGCCGTCCACGCCCGCGGGCGCGATGATGCCGGCCGGCCCCTCGCCGGTGAGGGGGCGCCCGTCGAGGCGCGTGACGCCCAGGCTCGCCCAGTGGCCGACCGGGCGCTTGGCCTTGCGCCCCGCCGCCGCGAGGTTGAAGCGCGCCGGCAGGCGCACCTCGTAGCCCCAGGGCTGGCCGTTCTGCCACTTGGCGACGCGCAGGAAGTTGGCCGTGGAGCCGACCGCGTCCGGCACCGAATCGACCACGTCGCGCCGCCCGTCGCCGTCGAGGTCGACCGCGAGGCGATGGTAGGTGGTGGGCATGAACTGGGTCTGCCCGAAGGCGCCGGCCCAGGAGCCGGACAGCCGGCTGGCGTCGATGTCGCCGCGCTGGATGATCTTCAGGGTGGCCATCAGCTCGCCCTTGAAGAACTCCCGCCGCCGCGTGCCGCCGCAGGCCAGCGTCGCCAGCGACTGCACCAGCGGCATCTTGCCGAGGTTCTTGCCGAAGTTCGATTCGACGCCCCAGACCGCCGCGATGGTGTAGCGGTCGACGTTGTAGCGCGCCTCGGCCTGGGCGAGCGCGCTCGCGTGCTGGCGCATGGCCGCGCGGCCGTCCTCCACCCGCTCCTCGTCCACCAGGGCGGCGATGTAGTCCCAGATCGGCGTCTTGAACTCGGGCTGGGCCTGCGAGAGTTCGATCACCTTCTCGTCGAAGGCGATGCCCGCGGTGGCGGCCCGGAAGGTCTCCGGGGACACGCCCTGCTGGGCGGCCTCCTGGCCGAGCCCGGCGAGGCAGGAGCGGAAATCCGCCTGCGCGGCGGCGGGCAGGGCGAGTCCGCCCAGGCACAGCAGGGTCGCGGCCGTGTTGCGCGAGCGGATCGTCATCGGGGCGGCACTCCGTGTGCGGTCAGCCAATCACCCGAATAGGGCAGCATCAGGGTTAACGAAGCCCTGACGTCCGGGTGCCCCGGCCGCGCCGCGACGCGCAAGGCTCCGGCCCGCGCGCCTACGCCCAGGGGCGCTCGGCGAGCTTCGCCTCGTAGGCGTCGATCGCCGGGGCCTTCTCCAGGGTGAGCCCGATATCGTCGAGCCCGTTGAGCAGGTTGTGCTTGCGCCCGGGGTCGATGTCGAAGTGCAGCACGCCGCCGTCGGGGCCGCGGATCTCCTGCCGTTCGAGGTCGACGGTCAGGGTCGCGTTCGACCCGCGCGAGGCGTCGTCGAACAGCTTCTCCAGGTCCTCGGGCGCCACCGTGATCAGCAGGATGCCGTTCTTGGCGCTGTTGTTGAAGAAGATGTCGGCGAAGCTCGTGGAGATGATGCAGCGGATGCCGAAATCGGCGAGCGCCCAGGGGGCGTGCTCGCGCGAGGAGCCGCAGCCGAAATTGTCGCCCACCACCAGGATCTTGGCGTTGCGGTAGGCCGGCTGGTTGAGGACGAAGTCCGGGTTCTCCGTGCCGTCGTCGCGGTAGCGCATCTCGGAGAAGAGGCCCTTGCCGAGACCGGTGCGCTCGATCGTCTTGAGGTACTGCTTCGGGATGATGCGGTCGGTGTCGATGTTGACGATCCGCAGCGGCGCCGCGACGCCTTCGAGAACGGTGAACTTGTCCATGACCTGACGCTTCCCCGGACCTCGCGCCGCCGGACCTGCCGCCGCCGGATTGGCCGGCCCGGCGCGGTGGGGCGGTTCGAGGGTTCTAGCAAGGCGAGGGGAGGGCGCAACCCCCGGCGGGCGGCGAGGAAACCCCTTGCCCGCCTCGCAACTTGTCGGCTCTGACGAGCGGGGTGCGTCCGGCACGCCGGGATCGGGGAAGCGGCCGTCATGGCGGGTGTGCGGGACGAGCGGCTCGGCGCGGTCATCGACCGATTCTACGAGGCCGCGACGCGGCCGGACCTCTGGCAGGCCGTGCTCGAGGAATACGCCGCCGCGCTGGGCGCGGACGGGGCGGTCCTGCTGCCCGCCCCCGCCGCGCCGCTCGCCCCGGCCAACTCGCCGGACCTTGAGGAGGTGGTCGATGTGGGCCTGCGCGACGGCTGGCTCGGGCAGAACCAGCGCATCGCCCGGGGCCTGCCGCTGCTGCGCGACCCGCAGCGCGTGGTCACCGAATCCGACATCTTCACGCCCCGCGAACTCGACCACCTGCCCTTCAACGCCGAGTACATCGGCCGGCAGGGGTTCCGCTGGTTCGCGGGCCTGCACCTCGTCCCTGATGGCCCCCGCAGCGTGATTCTCTCGGCGGAGCGGCGGCGGCAGCGCGAGATGTTTTCGCGCGGCGAGATCGAGGCCATCGCCCGGGCCGTGCCGCATCTCCAGCGCGCCGGGCAGATCGCCCAGGGCCTCGCGGCGGCGCGGGCGGCCGGGATGATCGACGCCTTCGAGACGATGGGCTTCGGAGGCATCCTGCTCGACCGCGGCGGCACGGTGCTGAGCATGACCGAGCGGGCGCAGGCCCATCTCGGGCGCGGATTGGTGGTGACGCGGGGCGCCCTGCTGACGCAGCATCCCGCGGCCGCGGCGGCGCTCGGCGCGCTGATCGGGAGCCTGCTGCACAGCGGCCCGGCGCACGAAAACCCGCCGCTCGGCCCGGTCGGGGTGCCGCGCCCGGACGGGCCGCCCCTCGTCGTCCACGGCGCCCCCCTGGCGCGCGGGGCGGACGCCATCTTCCAGCGCGCCCAGGCGATCCTGCTCGTGACCGACCCGCAGGCGGCCGGGCGTCCCGCGACCGCGCTGCTGCGGCAGGTCTACGGGCTCACCGCCGCCGAGGCACGCCTCGCGCAGACCCTCGCGGACGGGTCGGACCTCGCCGCGGTCGCGGACAGGCTCGGCGTCACCGTCGAGACGGCGCGCAGCCAGCTCAAGGCGGTCTTTTCCAAGACCGGCACGCACCGCCAGCCCGCGCTCGTGGCGCTGCTCGCCCGGTTCTCGCTCTGAGGCTCAGAAGCGCGGACCGCGCCGGGCACGCATGGCGTCGAGGCTGAGCGGCCCCGGCCCCGCGAAGGCGATGTAGAGGAAGACGAAGCAGTAGAGGATCGCCGCGTCGCCGCCGTTCAGGACCGGAAAAAAGTTCCGCGGCGCGTGGGCGATGAAGTACGCGAAGGCCATCTCGCCCGACAGCAGGAAGGCGACCGGCCGGCTGAACAGCCCGAGTGCCAGGAGCGCGCCGCCCACCAGCTCGATCAGGCCGGCGATGCCCGACAGCGACAGCAGGGCCGGCGGGTTCGGATGGGCCGGGAAGCCCAGGATCTTCTGGGTGCCGTGGGCCATGAAGATCAGCGCCGCGACGATGCGCAGGATGCTGAGGACGAGGGGCGCGTAGCGGTCGGCGGCGGCGTAGAATCTCGGGGACATCGGCTCTCCGGTGGGTGGCGCCCGGCACCGGCCGGGCGGATGACGGGTCGTCCCACCCCCTATCGGCCGGCGCGCGGCCGGCCTCAAGGGCGGCGCTCGTCCCCGCGCCGCCCCTGACCCGGCCGTCAGCGCGAACCGGACAGTTCCAGCACGTCCTCGAAGGTGCGCAGGCCCGCCTTCTGGGCGTTGACCAGCACCGCCATGTTGCCCGGCGCGTGCTGGTTCTTCCACATCTTGGTGTGGGCGTGCGGGATCTTGTCCCAGGGAAACAGCTCGCTCATGCAGGGATCGATGCGCTGATCCAGCACGAACTGGTTGGCCGCCGCCGCCTGCTTCAGATGCGCGAAGTGCGAGCCCTGGATCCGTTTCTGGCGCATCCAGACGTAGCGGGCGTCGAAGGTGATGTTGAAGCCGGTCGTGCCGGCGCAGAAGACCACCATGCCGCCGCGCTTCACCACCAGCGCCGAGACCGGGAAGGTCGCCTCGCCCGGATGCTCGAACACGATGTCGACGTCGTTGCCCTTGCCGGTGATGTCCCAGATCGCCTTGCCGAACTTGCGGGCCTCCTTCAGCCACTCGTTATACTCGGGCGAGTTGACCTTCGGGAGCTGGCCCCAGCAGTTGAAGTCCTTGCGGTTGATCACGCCCTTGGCGCCGAGGCTCATGACGTAGTCGCGCTTCGACTCGTCGGAGATCACCGCGATGGCGTTGGCGCCGCTGGCCGCGCAGAGCTGCACGCCGAACACGCCGAGGCCGCCGGAGGCGCCCCAGATCAGCACGTTCTGGCCCGGCCGCACCGTGTGGGGGGCGTGGCCGAACAGCATCCGGTAGGCGGTGGCGAGGGTCAGCGTGTAGCAGGCGCCCTCTTCCCAGGTCAGGTGCTTGGGCCGGCGCATGAGCTGGCGCGACTGCACCCGGCAGAACTGGCCGAAGGAGCCGTCCGGGGTCTCGTAGCCCCAGATCCGCTGGGTCGGCGAGAACATCGGGTCGCCGCCGTTGCACTCCTCGTCGTCACCGTCGTCCTGGTTGCAGTGGACGATGACCTCGTCGCCGACCTTCCAGCGCTTCACCTTGGCGCCCACCGCCCAGACGATGCCCGAGGCGTCGGAGCCCGCCACGTGGTAGGGGGCCTTGTGCACGTCGAACGGCGAGACCGGCTCGCCGAGACCGGCCCAGATGCCGTTGTAGTTGACGCCCGCCGCCATCACGAGGACGAGCACCTCGTCGTCGGCGATCGACCACGTCGGCACGACCTCGATCTGCATCGAGTCCTCGGGAGGCCCGTGGCGCTCGCGGCGGATCGCCCAGGCGTACATCTTGGCCGGCACGTGGCCGAGCGGCGGGATCTCGCCGATCTCGTAGAGATCCTTCAGGTGAGCCGCGCCACCCGCGCTCGGCTGCACCGCAGCGCCCGCACCCATGGCGGACCCTCCCTGCTTTGTTGCACTGCATCGATCCTAGCCCCGAACACCGGGGCGTCAAATAGACCAAAAGCAGGGCAGACACCGCCGAGTTCCTGGGCAACGCGACCAATGTCGTTGCGTCATGCTCCGAGCCGATCTCGCGGCCGGCCGGGGGCTGCTTAGGTCAAGGATGACGCGTTGCGGGAGCGCGTCTACGATGGCGCCCCGCGACGGGACCGGACCGGGACGAGAGGCGAGGGCGGCAGATGGGCCAGCAGGCAACCGAGGCGGCGCAGCGCGACAAGCCGTGGATCATCCGCACCTACGCGGGCCATTCCACTGCGGCGGAGTCGAACGCGCTCTACCGGAAGAACCTCGCCAAGGGCCAGACCGGCCTCTCGGTGGCCTTCGACCTGCCGACCCAGACCGGCTACGACCCCGACCACGAGCTCGCCCGTGGCGAGGTCGGCAAGGTCGGCGTCTCGATCGCGCATCTGGGCGACATGCGGACCCTCTTCCGAGAGATCCCGCTCGCCCAGATGAACACCTCGATGACCATCAACGCGACAGCGCCCTGGCTGCTGTCGCTCTACCTCGCGGTGGCCGAGGAGCAGGGAGCGCCGATGGCCGCGCTCCAGGGCACGACGCAGAACGACATCATCAAGGAGTACCTGTCGCGCGGCACCTACGTGTTTCCGCCCGCGCCCTCGCTCCGGCTCACCAAGGACGTGATCCTGTTCACCACCAAGGCGGTGCCGAAGTGGAACCCGATGAACGTCTGCTCCTACCACCTGCAGGAGGCGGGGGCGACGCCGGTCCAGGAGCTCTCCTACGCGCTCGCCATCGCCATCGCGGTGCTCGACACCGTGCGGGCCGACCCCGACTTCGACGAGGGCAGCTTCGAGGAGGTGGTCGGGCGCATCTCGTTCTTCGTCAATGCGGGCCTGCGCTTCGTCACCGAGATCTGCAAGATGCGGGCGTTCTGCGATCTCTGGGACGAGATCACCCGCGACCGCTACGGCATCAAGGATCCGAAGAAGCGCATCTTCCGCTACGGGGTGCAGGTCAACTCCCTCGGGCTCACCGAGCAGCAGCCCGAAAACAACGTCCACCGCATCCTGATCGAGATGCTGGCGGTGACGCTCTCGAAGCGCGCCCGCGCGCGCGCCGTGCAGCTCCCGGCCTGGAACGAGGCGCTCGGCCTGCCGCGCCCCTGGGATCAGCAATGGTCGATGCGCATGCAGCAGATCCTCGCCTACGAGACCGACCTGCTCGAATTCGACGACATCTTCGACGGCTCCAAGGTGATCGACGCCAAGGTCGAGGCGCTGAAGGCCGAGACGCGGGCGGAGCTGGAGCGGATCGGCGCGCTCGGCGGCGCGGTGGCGGCGGTGGAGACGGGCGCCCTCAAGCGCGCGCTGGTGGAATCGAACGCCCGGCGCATCGCCGCGATCGAGCGCGGCGAGCAGGTGGTGGTCGGCGTCAACCGCTTCGAGAGCGGCGAGCCCTCGCCGCTGACGGCGGGCGAGGGGGCGGTCTTCACGGTCTCCGAGACGGTGGAGATGGAGGCCGAGCAGCGCATCCGCGCGTGGCGCGCCGAGCGCGACGCGGCGGCGGTCGAAAGAGCCCTCGACGACCTGGAGGCGGCCGCGCGCTCGGGCGCCAACATCATGCCGGTCTCGATCGCCTGCGCGAAGGCGGGCGTCACCACGGGCGAGTGGGGCGAGCGCCTGCGCGCGGTGTTCGGCGAGTACCGCGCCCCCACCGGCGTCACGCCCGAGACCGTCACCTCCGGGGCCGCCGAAGAAGCCCGCCTGCTGATCGCGGATCTCGGCGCGCGGCTCGGCGAGACCCCCAAGCTCGTGGTCGGCAAGCCCGGCCTCGACGGCCATTCGAACGGCGCCGAGCAGATCGCGCTGCGCGCCCGGGACGTCGGCTTCGACGTGACCTACGAGGGCATCCGCCAGACGCCGGACGAGATCGTCGCCAAGGCGCGCGAGCGCGGCGCCCACGTGATCGGCCTGTCGATCCTGTCGGGCTCCCACGTGCCGCTGGTGCGCGAGGTGAAGGCGCGCCTGCGCCGCGAGGGGCTCGACCACGTGCCGGTCGTCGTCGGGGGCATCATCTCGCCCGAGGACGAGCAGGTGCTCAAGAACATGGGCGTGGCCGCCGTCTACACCCCGAAGGATTTTTCCATCGACACGATCATGGTAGGGCTCGCCAAGGTGGTGGAGCGGGCGCTCGCCAAGCGCGAGGCCGAGGGCGCGCCGCCGCGGCGGGAAGAGGTGTTCTGACGGGGGCGCCCGGCCCCGCGGCCTCTACTTCCGGCTCGCCGTCGCCTGCCCCAGCATGAAGGACAGGCCGCCCGTCAGCACCGACGAGACGACGAGTTGCGCCCAGCGCCTCGTGTCGGCGGAGGCGGACGGGTCGAACAGCGCGACATAGACGCAGAGCCCCGTGACCGCCGTCAGTCCGATGCAGAACATGGCGAGCGCCACGTAGCGCTTGGCGAGGTCGAACCGGCTGTCCGCCCGCTCGCGCCGCAGGCGTTCGGCCCGGTCGTCGGGGTTCTCGCGCGGCTCGATCCGGATGACGGCATCGCCGAGAGCCTCATCGAGCCTGATCTCGTTCGGCATGGCCGATCCGTCGCGTCAGAGCAGCCCGACGATCTCGGTATCCAGCTTGTCCGGATCGGTCACCAAGCCGATGTGCTTGCCTTTGACCTTGGCCTCATGCGCGACCTTCATGAGCGCAAGGGCCTGCCGGATGACTGCGCTGCGGTTCGTGCCGGTCTCATCCGCGATCTGCTCGATCATCTGATTCAGGTCGGGCGAGATCTGAAGGTTCAATCGGACTACTTCGCCGGCCATGACATTCCCCCTTCGCGGGTTCCTTCCGCGGGCGCGATGATGCGCCATCCATACAGACCCGCATACGGAGCGCAATCATGTACCGTAAAAAAGGCGCAGAAACTGCGTATCTGCTGCGTTGCCGCTGAACCTGCTTCCCGCTACCGTTGCGGAAAGTGGCGGCAAGCAGGTCCGATCGCCGGAAGCGGAGCGCCGGACGGCTTCCCGACCGGCTGCCGACGGCGTAGATCATCCGCATGCCGCCCTACTTCCTCCTCGCCGCCATTCCGCTCGCCGCCCTCCTGGCGGCGGGGCTGATCGTGGCCCTGCGCCCGCTGCTCGTACGCTACGCGCTCGCGCGGCCGAACGCCCGGTCGAGCCATCGGGTGCCGACCCCGCAGGGCGGCGGCATCGCGGTCATCGCGGCGGCGCTCGCCGTCGCCGCGGCGCTGTGGCCGCATTCGCCCGGCCCCGAGGCGCTGACGCTGGTGCTCGCGGTCGTGACCCTCGCCCTCGTCGGGGCCGTGGACGACATCCGCCCCCTGCCGGCGCTGCCGCGCCTCGCGCTCCAGGCGCTGGCGGTCGGCGCCGTCGTCACGGCGAGCGGCCTGCGCCTCGTCCCGGCCCTGCCGGGGAGTCTCGAATGGGGCCTCGCCGTGCTGGCGGGCGTGTGGTTCGTCAACCTCGTCAACTTCATGGACGGCCTCGACTGGATGACCGTCGCGGAGGGGGTGCCGGTCGCCGGCGCGCTCACGCTGTTCGGCCTCGCGGGCCATCTCGCGCCCGAGCCGACGCTGGCGGCGGCGGCGCTGCTCGGCGGGCTTCTCGGCTTCGCGCCGTTCAACCGGCCGGTGGCGCGTCTCTTCCTCGGCGATGTCGGCTCGCTGCCGCTGGGGCTCATTCTCGCGTGGCTGCTCTATCGCCTCGCCGGGGAAGGGGGCTTGGCCGCCGCGATCCTGCTGCCGCTCTACTACCTCGCCGACGCCACCCTGACCCTGGCGCGCCGGGCGCTGAGGGCTGAGCCGGTCTGGCAGGCGCACCGCACGCATTTCTACCAGCGGGCCACCGCCAACGGCCGCACGGTGCCGGAGGTGGTCGGCACGGTGTTCGCGCTCAACGCCGCTCTGGCCGTCCTCGCCGCGGTCACGCTCGCCTGGCCCGCCTGGCCGGTCGCTGGCGCGGCGCTCGCCGCCGGGTCCGTTCTGGTCGCGGGGGTGCTGCGGCACTTCGCGACGCAGAAGTCCGTCGCGGTGACCGCATGACCGGGCCCCTGATCGCGCTCACCGGCGCCACCGGCTTCATCGGCCGCCACCTGCTGCGGGACCTCACCGCGCGGGGCTACCGCGTGCGGGTGCTGCTGCGCCGCCCGGTGGAACTGCCGCCGGGCGCGAGCGGCGCGGTGGTCGGCGACCTCGCCCGGCCGCAGAACATGGCGGCGGCCCTCTCGGGCGTGCACGCGGTGGTGCATTCGGCGGGCCTCGCCCACGCCATGTCGGGCGCGCCGGAGGACGATTACCGCACCTTCAACACCGAGGCGACGCGCGGCCTCGCCCAGGCCGCCGCGAAGGCGCGGGTGCGCCGCTTCGTCTTCCTGTCCTCGATCCGCGCCCAGTGCGGCCCCTCCGCCCCGGCCGTGCTCACGGAGACGGACGCGCCCGCGCCCACCGACGCCTACGGCCGCTCGAAGCTCGCCGCCGAGGAGGCGCTGGCCGAGGTCGGCCTCGACTACGCGGCCCTGCGCCCGGTCCTCGTCTACGGCCCGGGGGTGAAGGGCAACATGGCCTCGCTCCTCGAGCTGGCGGCCTCGCGGGTCCCGCTGCCCTTCGGCGGGCTCACGGGGCGGCGCTCAATCGTCTCGGTGGAATCGCTCGCCGATGCGGTGGCCGCGGTGCTGCGGGCGGAGGGCGACCTGCGCCGGCCCTTCATCGTGACCGAATCCGAGCCGCTGACCGTGCCGGAGATGATCGCGGCCTTGCGCGCCGGGCTCGGCCGCGGCCCGGGCCTGCTGCCGGTGCCGGCGGGCCTTTTCGCCGCGGCCCTGCGCCTCGCGGGGCGCGGCGCGATCAGCGAGCGCCTGTCGGGCTCGCTGGTCGCCCGCGCGGACGCGCTGGCGGGTCTCGGCTGGACGCCGCCGCTGCGCAGCCGCGACGGCCTCACCGCGCTCGCCCGCGCCTCGGCTGGAGCATTGTCCGACGAGGTGGCCACCGGTTCGTCGTAGGAAATGCGTCAATATCGAAGACCGAGAGCAGGATCCGACGGCAACGCGGTCGGATCCTGCTCTGAGGCCGGCGCTCAATCCTCGTCGGAATCGTCCTGACGGATGCCGTAGCGCTGCTCCAGGCTGGCGCTGCGCACGGGCCCGCGCTCGCCGGCCTCCCGCGGGGCATCCGAGGAGGGCCGCAGCGGGCGCGTCGGGCGGTCGCCCTGGTCGCGGCCGATGCGCGGGATGAGCTGCACGATGTCGACGAAGTCGTCGGCCTGCCGCCGCAGCTCGTCCGCGACCATCGCGGGCTGGGTCTGGATCGTCGAGACCACGGTCACCCGCACCCCGCGGCGCTGCATGGCGGCGACGAGCGGACGGAAATCGCCGTCGCCCGAGAAGAGTACCATGTGGTCGATGAAGGGGCTGAGTTCGAGGGCATCGATCGTCAGTTCGATGTCCATGTTGCCCTTGACCTTGCGCCGGCCGCTGGAATCCGTGAACTCCTTGACGGGCTTGGTGACGACCCGATAGCCGTTGTAATCGAGCCAGTCGATCAGGGGCCTGATCGAAGAATATTCTTGATCCTCAACTAATGCTGTATAGTAGAAAGCCCGTATCAGGTTCTCGCGGGCCTTGAAGTCCGCCAGAAGCTTCCGATAGTCGATATCGAACCCGAGAGCCTTGGTGGTCGCGTAAACATTAGCGCCATCGATGAAGAGGGCGCTGCGCGAATGTGTCATTTGATAATCCTGACCGCACGATGGTCGTGCGTGAAAGCGCTTCGCAATTCCTCGAATTTCCGCGTTCGCAACAAGTCAGATGATCGTTGAAACGTCCACCGCTCCGGGTGCGTCGGCCGTCATTCTAGCAATGCGCAACAGCTAAGGACCGCACCCGCGCGGAGTCAAGGACGGATCGCGCGGTCCATCACGCCTTGGGCTGGGCGCGGCTTCCGGGCTTTACGGCCGGGATGGCGGCGAGGTCCGGGGGCAATTGGTCGGCGGGGTAATTGGGGATGTCGAGGGTGGCGAGCGCGACGAGCGGGGCGCCGAGGTCGGCCCGGCCGCCCGAGCGGTCGATGAGGCAGGCGGCGCCCACCACCTCGCCGGGCTGGTCCCTGAGGGCCGCGAGGCACTCGCGCGAGGACAGCCCGGTGGTGACGATGTCCTCCACCATCACGGCCCGGCTGCCGGCCGGGATCTCGAAGCCGCGCCGCAGGGCGAAGGGCCCGCCAGGCTCGCGCTCGACGAAGATCGCCTTCGCGCCGAGCGCCCGGGCGGTCTCGTAGCCCGGCACGATGCCGCCGACGGCGGGGGAGACCACGATGTCGACCGCGCCGTAGCGCGCGCGGATGAGCGCGGCGAGGCCGGCGCAGACCCGGGCCGTGCGCACGGGATCGCTGAAGATCGCCATCTTCTGCAGGAAGACCGCGCTGTGCAGGCCCGACGAGAGGATGAAGTGGCCTTCGAGCAGGGCGCCCGCGGCGCGGAACTCGTCCAGAAGGTCGTCGGGCGTCATCGGGGCGGGCTTCCTCGGCTCGGGCGGGCTGCGAGGCTTGTGGCAGCGGGCGGCCCGGGGCGCAACCGGCGCGGGCCGCTCAGCCGTTGACCCGGTCGACGCGGCTCACCACGCGCTTGGCCCGCAGTTCCGACACGATGGCGTTGAGGTGCTTCAGGTCCCAAACCGAGAGGTCGATCATCACGTCCGTGAAGTCCTGGCTGCGGCGCTTCATCGAGATGTTGTCGATGTTGCCGTCGTGGTCGGCGATCACCTGCGCGATCTGGGCGAAGCTGCCGGGCTCGTTGATCGACTGGAGCGCGAGCCGCGCGGGAAAGCGCTGGTGGCTGTCCCCCTCCACGTCCCAGCGCACGTCGAGCCAGCGGTCGGGCTCGTTGTCGAAGGCCGCGAGCGCGGGGGACTGGATGGGATAGATGGTGACGCCCTCGCCGGGGGTGAGGATGCCGACGATGCGGTCGCCCGGCACGGCGCCGCCGTTGGGCGCGAACCGCACCGGCAGGTCGCCGTCGAGGCCGCGGATCGGGATCGCCTCGCCCCCGTCGGGCGCCGCGTCGGCCCCCTTGCCCGAATCCCTCCCCGGCCCCTTGCCCGGCCAGGTGAGGCGCACGGTCTGGTCCTTGTCGAGGGAGAGCCGGCCCGCACCGTTGACGTGGGGGCGCGGCCCGGTCGGGGCGGGCTGGCTGCGGCGCTCGTCCTTGTAGTCGGGATAGACCGCCTTCACGACGTCGCCCGAGAACATCTCGCCCCGGCCGACCGCCGCGAAGACGTCCTCGGCGGAGGTGCGGGCGAGGCGGGGCAGGGCGCCGCGCAGCTTCTCGTCGGAAAAGTTCTTGCCGGCGCGCTCGAAGGCGCGGTCGAGGATCTGGCGCCCGAGCCCCGCATATTGCCGGCGCACGGCCGAGCGGGTGGCGCGCCGGATGGCGGCGCGCGCCTTGCCGGTGACGACGAGGGATTCCCAGGCCGCGGGCGGGGTCTGCCCGTCGGCGCGGGCGATCTCCACCTCGTCGCCGTTCTGCAGTTCGGTCAGCAGCGGGGCGATGCGCCCGTTGATCTTGGCGCCGACCGCGGCGTTGCCGAGTTCGGTGTGGACCGCGTAGGCGAAGTCGATCGGCGTGGCGCCCCGCGGCAGAGCGATCAGGCGGCCCTTCGGGGTGAAGCAGAAGACTTGGTCCTGGAAGAGTTCGAGCTTGGTATGCTCCAGGAATTCCTCGGGGCTGTCGCCCTCGGCCAGGAGCTCGATGGTGCGGCGCAGCCACTGGTAGGCGCCGCTCTCGGTGGCGAGGTGGGGCGAGCCGTCCTTGTAGAGCGCGTGGGCGGCGATGCCGTACTCGGCCACGTCCTCCATCTCGCGGGTGCGGATCTGGAGTTCGACGCGCTGGCTCTTCGGCCCGATCACCGTGGTGTGGATCGAGCGATAGTCGTTCTGCTTCGGCGTCGAGATGTAGTCCTTGTAGCGCCCCGGCACCATCGGCCAGGTCGTGTGCACGACGCCGAGCGTCCGGTAGCAGGTGTCGACGGAATCGACCACGACCCGGAAGCCGAAGATGTCGGAGAGCTGCTCGAAGGCGACCGACTTCCGCTCCATCTTGCTCCAGATGGAGTAGGGCCGCTTCTGGCGGCCGGTGACGCCGGCCGTGATGCCCTTGGCGGCCAGCCGCTGCACGAGGTCGCGCTCGATGCTCTCCACGAGGCGCTCGTTCTTGGCCGAGAGGTCGGAGAGCCGCTTGCTGATCGTCGCGTAGACGTCGGGCTTGAGGTTGCGGAAGGAGAGGTCCTCCAGCTCCTCGCGCAGCTCCTGCATGCCCATGCGGCTCGCCAGGGGGGCGTAGATGTCGAGGGTCTCCTGGGCGATGCGGGCGCGCTTCTCCGGCGGCATGTGCTGCAGGGTGCGCATGTTGTGCAGCCGGTCGGCCAGCTTGACGAGCAGCACCCGCACGTCCGCCGCGATGGCCAGCAGCAGCTTGCGGAAGTTCTCGCCCTGCGCCGCCTGCTTGGAGACGAGGTCGAGGCGCTTGATCTTGGTCAGGCCGTCGACGAGCGTGCCGATCTCCGGCGAGAAGGTGCGGTTGATCTCGTCGAGGGTGGCGGCCGTGTCCTCCACGGTGTCGTGGAGCACCGCGGCCACGATGGTGGCGTCGTCGACCCGCAGGTCGGTGAGGATGGCGGCGACTTCGAGCGGATGGGCGAAGAACAGGTCGCCGGAGGCGCGTTTCTGGGTTCCGTGCGCCCGCATGGCGTACACGTAGGCCCGGTTGAGCATCGCCTCGTCGGCAGCGGGGTTGTAGGCCTTCACCCGCTCGACGAGTTCGTACTGGCGCATCATCCGCCGGTGGTCTCCTGAACCCCCTCGCGCCGCCGTCGGGCGCGCCATGCGGGGTTGCGCGGGCTCGCGCAGCAGCACGGCACCGCGACGGTGGGGGGATGGACCGACTATCGGGCGGATCGCGCCGCCGCGCCAGACCCTTGTCGTCGCAAGTCCCGCACATCAGCCCCGCCCGAAACGCAAGAACCCGGCGCGGAGGCCGGGTTCTCGGGAAGCGTCGCTGGTGCGATCGGGCTCAGTCGCCCTCGTCGTCCGTCTCGGTCGGCGGCGCGAGGTTCTCCAGGCCGCGCAGGAGATCCTCCTCGCTCATCCGGTCGAACTGGATGTCGCCGTCGTCGCCACCCGCGGATTGGGGCGCCACCGCCGCGGCGGCGGGCGAGCTCGACAGCAGCGGCACGGCCTCGGCCTCCGGCTCGTCGACCTCGACGTACTTCTGCAGCGAGTGGATCAGCTGCTCCTTGAGGTCGTCCGGGGTGATCGTCGTCTCGGCGATCTCGCGCAGGGCGACGACCGGGTTCTTGTCGCGGTCGCGGTCGACGGTGAGGGGCGCGCCGGACGACAGCAGCCGGGCGCGGTGGCCGGCGAGCAGGACGAGTTCGAACCTGTTCTCGACCTTGTCGATGCAGTCTTCAACGGTGACGCGAGCCATGCGCGGCTCCTTCCTTCGTACGGACGGCGTGTCGGGAAAGCGCCTGTCTACACGAGACGACTTTTCTCAACAAGCACCGGGCGCCGCGCGGCGCCCGCCCTCCCGTGTGCGCGGCCTCACTGCGGCGGGGCCGCGCGCGCCGCAGGATCCGACCGTCCCCGAGGTTGGATCATGCCCCGCCGTTTCCGCTGCATCTTCGCTCTCCTGTGCGTGCTCGACGCGATCACGGTCCACGGCCGCGGGCCGCGCCCGGTCTCGCTGTCGCACCCGGAGGCGGCGGAGACGGGCCGGCTGATCCGCCAATCGGCGGCCTGAACCGGCGCCTCACTCCGCCAGCGGCGCGCGCCGGCAGCAGCCGACGTAGTCGCCGTGGACCCAGCCGGTCTCACCCGTGCGCAGGCGCACCTTGAGCCAGAGGCCCTGGCTGCCCTCCACCGTGAACAGCGCCTCCGGCCCCAGCTTGCGCAGGCGCTCGCCCTCCCGCGCGCTCGGCCGGCTGCGCAGCGCGAGCCAGTTGTCGCCCCGGGAATCGAGCATGATCGGGTGGTTGAACAGGGCGGAGCGCGCGTCGCGGGAGGCCGGCCCCTCGGCGGCGGGCGGGGCCGCGGCCGCCACAGGCGCGACCGGGGGCGGGGCGGGGCGCTCGGCCTGGGGCGGGGGTGGTGAGGGCGGGGGCGGCGCCGACGGCGCGATCGCGGCAGGGGCCGGGGCCGGGGCCTCGCGGCCCGCCTCCCCCGAAAGGCTGATGAAGCGGGCGCCGCGCACCTCGTTGTAGTAGGCCGGCACCTGCTTGTGCGGCACCGTCTCGGCGAGCTTGACCACCTCGTCGCGGACCGTCTCGCCGAGGTCGATCAGGTTGAGGCCCGGGCGCCGCAGCTGCTCCACGAAGACGCGGGTGAACACCGAGTTCGGGTTGGCGTCGCGGCCCGGCAGGCGGTCGAGGGCCTGCTGGCCGGCCCCTGCGGCGTAGAGCGAGAAGACGCCCTCGGCCGGTTCCGTGCGCGAGAGCCCACGGGCGAGGCCGAGGCTGCGGGTGCCTTTGCGCGGGAAGGGATTGTCGCGGCAGGCGTCGATCACCATCACGACCACCCGCGCGCCGCGCTCGCGCAGGGCCGCGCTCAGG
The DNA here is from genome assembly GCF_046557895.1 of Methylobacterium oryzisoli. Classification (NCBI taxonomy): domain Bacteria; kingdom Pseudomonadati; phylum Pseudomonadota; class Alphaproteobacteria; order Hyphomicrobiales; family Methylobacteriaceae; genus Methylobacterium; species Methylobacterium oryzisoli. The sequence goes on from NZ_JBKIBX010000017.1 coordinate 36,638, forward strand.
TCCGCCTCGGCGAGCGCCCGGGTGCGGGCGAGCAGTTCCTGGCCGGGCTCGATCGCCGGGATGTCGGCGGGCAGCAGGTAGTTCGTGCCCTGGAGGGCGATGCCGTGGCCGGCGAAGTAGAACAACGCCGTGTCGCCGGGCTGGACCTGATCGGCGAAGCGGCCGAAGCGGCGCAGGAAGGCCTCCTGGGTCACCGCCGCGGTGAGCAGCGTCACCCGGTAGCCGAGGGCATCGAGGACCGCCCCCACCGCACCCGCATCGGCCACCGGGCGCTCCAGCGTCGCGCCGGCCCCGAGGTTCGGATAGGCGTCGACCCCGACCACGAAGGCGTGGCGGGTGGCCGCCCGCGCCGCCCCGCCCGCCGCGCAGGCGAGAAGCATCAGCCCCACACAGATCAGCCGCCGCACGCCCGCCCTCCGTCACCCGGACGATCCTCCCGCCCGCAGGGCTTTAGACAACGCCAGGAAAGTGGCGTCACGGTGGGGAAACCGCCTATGCTCGGCTCCTCACGACGGGGTGCCGCACCGACCATGACCGCCACCGCTGACCCGACCGACGCCCGCCCGAGCGGCGACCTCACCGTCCGCACCATCGCGATGCCCGCCGACACCAACGCCAACGGCGACATCTTCGGCGGCTGGGTGATGTCGCAGATGGACCAAGCCGGCGGCATCGCCGGGGTGGAGCGCGCCCAGGGACGCGTCGTGACCGTGGCGGTGGAGGCGATGAGCTTCATCCGCCCGGTGCGGGTGGGGGACGTCCTGTGCGTCTACACCCGGGTCGGCCATGTCGGGCGCACCTCGATGAAGATCCAGATCGAGGCCTGGGCGCGGCGGTTCCGCACGCAGCACCGCGAGAAGGTGACGGAGGCGACCTTCACCTTCGTGGCGATCGACGACGAGGGCCGCCCCCGCCCGGTGCCGCCCGCGCCCGCGCCCGACCCCGATTGAGACGGGGAAGGCGGCCGGCGGAGAACCTTTTACGGCTCCGCTGCATTGTCAGAGTCCCGCCGCGTTCCGCGGTCCCGGAGTCCGGCATGTTCGAGTTGTGGGTTCAATCGGTCCTGCTCACCGTCGAGGCGCAGGGCGTGGTCGCGCAGCGCCTCGCGCTGCTCGCGACCTGCGATGCGGCCGCGGCCGCGGAGGCGCACAGGATGGTGAACGAGAAGGTCGGGGCCATGTACGAGGCCTGCGGCACCCTGATGGGCGGCGGCGGGGCCGCCGCAGTGGTGGCGCGCTACCGCGAGCACGTGGCGGCCAACGCGCTTCGCCTCGCCGGGCCGGGTCCCGGCGCCGAGTGACCGCGGCGGCGCTCGACTGCCGGACCTGCGGGGCCTGCTGCGCCTACTCGGCCGAGTGGCCGCGCTTCTCCACGGAGGACGATGCGGCGCTGGCGGCGATTCCCGCCGGCTACGTGGACGATGCCGCCGGGCGGATGCGCTGCGAGGGCGACCGCTGCTCGGCCCTCGCGGGAAGGATCGGGGAGGAGGTCTCCTGCCGGGTCTACGCGGTGCGGCCGGAGGTCTGCCGCACCTGCGAGCCCGGCGACCCGGAATGCCTGATCGCGCGCCGCCGCTTCGGCCTTCCGGCCGCCGCGGCGCCCTGAGCCCTTGTGCGGGCCGGCTAGCGGCGGCACATCGGGCGCATGATCGATCATCCCACCCGAGACGTCGGTTTCGGGGTCTACCTGCACTGGCCGTTCTGCGCGGCGAAGTGCCCGTACTGCGACTTCAACAGCCATGTCCGGCACGCCCCGCCCGACGAGGCGGCGTGGCGCGCGGCCTTCGCGCGGGAGATCGCGCACGTGGCCCGCCTCGTGCCGGGCCGCACGGTCACGAGCATCTTCCTCGGCGGCGGCACGCCCTCGCTGATGCAGCCGGCCACGGTCGGGGCGCTGCTCGACGCGGTGGCGGGCGCCTGGAGCCTCGCCCCCGGCGCCGAGGTGACGCTGGAGGCCAATCCCACCAGCGTCGAGGCGGAGCGCTTCCGCGGCTATCGCGCGGCCGGGGTCAACCGGGTGTCGCTCGGCGTCCAGGCCCTCGACGACGCCTCGCTCAAGGCGCTCGGCCGGCTGCACAGCGCCGAGGAGGCGCTGCGGGCGGTCGAGACCGCCTCCCGGCATTTCGAGCGTTTTTCCTTCGACCTGATCTACGCCCGCCCCGGCCAGACGCCCGCCGCCTGGGCGGCGGAGCTGCGCGCGGCGATCGCGCGGGCGGCCGAGCACCTGTCGCTCTACCAGCTCACCATCGAGGAGGGCACGCCGTTCCACGGGCTCGCGGCGGCGGGCCGGCTCGTGGTGCCGGAGGAGGAGGCGGCCCGCGCGCTGTTCGACGTCACGCAGGAGGTCTGCGATGCGGCGGGCCTGCCGGCCTACGAGATCTCGAACCACGCCCGGCCCGGCGCGGAATCGCGCCACAACCTGCTCTACTGGCGCTACGGCGAGTACGCGGGCATCGGGCCGGGGGCGCATGGCCGCCTCGTCCTGCCGGAGGGCCGCACCGGCACGGTCACCGAGCGCCGCCCGGAGGCGTGGCTCGACCGCGTCGCCCGCGACGGCCACGGCCTCACGGCCACCGAGCCGCTGTCGCCCGCCGAGGAGGGCGACGAGTTCCTGCTGATGGGGCTGCGGCTGCGGGAGGGCATCGACCCGGCGCGCTACGCGGCGCTCTCCGACCGCACCCTCGACCCGGATCGCCTCGCCGCCCTGACCGGGGAGGGGCTGGTGGAGCGCAGGCGGACGGGCCGCCTCGCCGCCACCGCCCGGGGCGCCCCGGTGCTGAACGCCGTGGTGGCCGAACTGGCGGCGTGAGGAATCAGGTCCCGGACGGGCCGAGCGCCCGCGGGGCCGGGCTCACCACCGTGGCGGCGTTGCCGCGGATCTCGAACACCGCCAGTGCCCGGTCGCTCAGGCCCTCCGGCCGGAACCGGAAGGTGCCGTCGACGCCCGCGAAGCCCGAGGGGTTCGTCAGGGTGGTCTCGGCGAAGCGCTGCGACCCGTATTGCCGGTTGAGCGCCGCGGCGAGCGACACGGCGTCGTAGGCGAGCGAGGCGACGCGCACCGGATCGCTGCCGAAGCGGGCGCGGTAGCGCTGGCTGAAATTGGCGTAGCCGGCCGGATCGACGGCCGCGAACCAGCCGCCCTGGAGCGCCGGCAGGGCGAAGGCCCGCGGGTCGTTCCACAGCGCGGTGCCGATCGGCTTGACCCGCGCCGGGTTGAAGCCCGCGCGGGTGAGCGCCCCCGCCGCCGTGCCCAGACCCTCCGGCGTGTCGGGCAGGAAGAGCACGTCGGCCTGCGCGCTAGGCCCGGCGATCAACGGACCGAGCCGCGCCACGGCGGGACCCGGGTTGCCGGACGGGTAGCGTTCGAGCGCGACGACCCGCCCGCCGCGGCGGGCCACCGCCTCGCGGAACTGAGCCTCGACGGCGTTGCCGTAGGTGGTGTCCGGGATCAGCGCCGCGAAGGAGCGCCGCCCGGCCGCCGTCACCTCGTCGACCACGCGGTCGACCTCCGGCTGCGGCAGGAAGCTCAGGAGGTAGACGCCCCGGGCCGCCACGCTGGCATCGGTGGAGAAGGCGATCACCGGCTTGCCGGCCGGGCGCGCGGTCGCCGCCGCGGCCTGGACGCTGCCGGCGAAGAGCGGGCCGATGACGAGTTCCGCGCCCTCGGCCAGCGCCGCCGCGGCGGCCTCGCGGGCGCCCTCGGGCGAGCCGCGGTCGTCCTTGACGATGAGCCGCAGGTCGGGGTTCTGGAATTCCTGCACGGCGAGCTGCGCGGCGTTGCGCATCGCGGCGCCCGCCGCGGCCCCGGGCCCGGTGAGGGGCAGGATCAGCGCCACCTTCACGCTGCCCGCCCCGATCCCCGCGCCGTCCGCGAGGACGGGCGCCTCGGCGACCGGGCGGGTCGCCACGACCGGGCTCTCCATGCCGCCGCAGGCGCCAAGCGCCAGGACCGGCGCCAGCACCAAGCAGACTTGCATTGGCAAGCCAACGCTTCGTCCGCTTGGATTCTTGTTTTGCCGCAGGCTTTCATCGCAGAACCGGCGGCCACTTCTGCGAAGCCTGCTGAGGACCGGCGCCAGCCGCCGCATGCCGGCCACGACGCCGCCCAAGGCGCCGCCCACGCGCAATCCTGCCATCGTCCCGCCCCCCGCTGCGGCCCGTCGCCCCTCGCCGTCGCGGGAAAAAGGTAGCCCACGGCCGGAGCCGGCGCGAGGGGAGGCGGCGTTTCCGGCGCGAGTGCGGCCTGCGCGTCACAGGCCCGCTCCGCCTCCGGTCGCCGGCGCCGGTCCGCCCGCACATTATTGGTCCCGCCGCATGGATGGACCGTTGAGAACAGTTCTACGAAGTTGTTATTGGTCGAAACCGCCACGGCCGTGTAGCCGTCCCCTACGGCCGGCTACGGTCAGGACAGGGGGGACTTCGTCATGGGAACGACACGCATGCTGCGCGCCGGCGCGGTGCTGGCCGCCGCCCTGGCCGCACCGGCCGCGATGGCGCAGGACGCCGATCCGCAGGCCATCGTCGCGGGGCAGTTCGCGATCGGCGGCAACCATTCGGGCGTGCGCGCGAGCGGCGCCAAGGGCACCTGCGTCAGCGGCACCTTCACGCCGACGCCGGAGGCCGCCGGCCTCTCGAAGGCGCCGCACTTCGCCAAGCCGACGCCCATGACGGCGCGCTTCTCGATGGGCGGCAGCAACCCCAAGATCTCCGACAAGACGAAGCCGGTGACCCGCGGCTTCTCGATGCGCTTCAAGGACACCAGCGGCGACTTCGTGCTGGTGTTCATCTCGGCGCCGGTCTTCGGCTCGAAGACGCCGCAGCAGCTCTTGGACGCCCTCACGGTGCGCCTGCCCGGCCCCGACGGGAAGCCGGATGCCGAGAAGGTCAAGGCCTTCGTGGCGGCGAACCCCGAGACCACCCGGCAGGCCGCGTGGCTCAACGCCCGCCCGGTGCCGGCGAGCTTCGCGGGGGTCGATTACTGGGGCGTGCACGCCTACACGCTCACCGACGCCAAGGGCCAGCCCAGCGTGATGAGGCTCAAGGCCGCCGCGGCCGCGGGCCAGCTCGGCCTCTCCGACGACGAGCTGAAGGCCAAGCCCGACAGTTTTTACGCCGACGAACTGAAGGACCGCCTCGCCAAGGGGCCGGCGACGTTCGACCTCGTCGGCATCCTGGCGCAGCCGGGCGATCCCACCAACGATGCCACCGCCGCCTGGCCGGAGGAGAGCCGCAAGACGGTCAAGCTCGGCACGGTCGCGGTGGCGGCGATCGAGCCCGCCTCCACCTGCGACGCGGCGACCTTCGATCCCGTGGTGGACGTGCCGGACGGCGTCGCCGGCCCGGCCGACGACCCGATGTTCGCCATCCGCTCGCCGGCCTACGCGGTCTCGCTGTCGCGCCGCTCGCAATAGGCGGTGCGCGGGCCGCGCTCGCGGCCCGCCGCCTCTGGCCCGGGGTCATGCTTCCGTGCGAGGCTCGCGGCCGCGATGACCCAGCGTGACGATGCCCCCTCCCGCCGCCCCGAGGCCCCCGGCCGCGGGCCGGCCGTGTACACGGCCTTCGGCCTCGCCGCGGAGGCCGAGCCGCTGGCGCCCGGCCTGCACGTCGTGGCGACGCCGATCGGCAACCTGAAGGACGTGACCTTCCGCGCGCTCGCGACGCTCGCCGCCGCCGACGCGGTGCTGGCGGAGGACACCCGCGTCACCCGCACGCTGCTCGCGCATTACGGCATCACCACCCCGCTCGTCGCCTACCACGAGCATTCGGGCGAGGTGGTGCGCGAGCGGATGATCGCCCGCATGCAGGCCGGGGAGGCGCTGGCCCTGGTCTCGGACGCGGGCACGCCGCTGGTGTCGGATCCGGGCTTCAAGCTGGTCCAGGCGGCGATCGCGGCGGGGCTCGCGGTCACGCCGGTGCCCGGTCCCTCAGCGGCGATCACCGCGCTGATGGCCGCGGGCCTGCCCACGGACCGCTTCTTCTTCGAGGGTTTTTTGCCGCAGAAGGCGGGGGCGCGCCGCAACCGGCTCGCTGCCCTGGCGGGGGTGCCCGGCACGCTGGTGCTGTTCGAGGCGCCCCACCGCCTGCCCGAGATGCTGGCCGACGCCGCCGAGGTGCTGGGCGGGTCGCGCCGCGCCGCGGTGGCGCGCGAACTCACCAAGCTGTTCGAGACCGTGCGGCGCAGCGACCTCGCGGGGCTCGCTGCCGACTACGCCGCCTCCGGCCCGCCCAAGGGCGAGGTGGTGGTGGTGATCGGCGCCGCCGTGGAGGCGCCGCCCGGCCCCGAGGCCGATGCCGACCTCGACGCCCGCCTCACCGCCGCGCTCGCCCGCCACTCGATCAAGGACGCGGCGGCCCTCGTCGCCGACGAGACCGGGCAGAAGCGGCGCGACGTCTACGCCCGCGCCCTGGCGCTGACCCGGCGCGCCGATGAGGAGCCGTGAACCACAGGCATCGAGCCCGGAACGCCGACGCCGCGCCACCTACCTGCGCGGGCTCGGGGCCGAGCGGCTGGCGCTCCTGGCCCTGATGTTGAAGGGCTACCGCCCGCTCGCTCGGCGCTTCGCGGCGGCGGGCGGCGAGGTCGACCTCGTGATGCGGCGCGGGAGCGTCGTCGCCTTCGTGGAGGTGAAGGCGCGCCCGACCCTGGACGAGGCCTTCTCGGCGATCGACGCGCGCAAGCGCCGTGCCTTTTCCCGGGCGGTGCGCGCCTGGCTCACCCGTCACCCGGGAGCGGTCGCGCTCACGCTGCGGGCGGACGCGGTGTTCGTGGCGCCGGGCCGCTGGCCGCGCCACGTGGTCTCGGCCTTCGAGATCGAGACCCTGTAGCCGACGTCGCAGTGCCGTTCATCTGCTGTGCATCGCAGCATCGATAGGCTAGACGTCAAGCTCGGCAGGACATCGACCGGAGGTCCTGCGCCGTGGAGGCACCATGCGGAGTGGATTCGGTTGCGACGCCTGCGGCAGCCCGGCCGTGCGGCTGCCGCTGGACTTGCACGAGGATGCACCGATCCACTGCGACGGCTGCGGCTGCACGCTGATGGCCTGGGGCGCCTTCAAGCGCCGCGTCGAGGCCGAGATGTCCCGGGAGGCCGGAGAGCAGGGGACGGAAGCGGCGGCGCACCCGGGCGAGGGGCGCGACTGACACCGTCTACCGGTCTTACTGCCCGTCTTGGAGATCCGCGGGATGCGCCCGCAGCGCGGGTCAGGCGCCGGCGGCCTGGATCGCGGCGATCAGGGTGCGCTTGAGGTCCTGCTGGCTGAACGGCTTCTGCACCACCGGCCGGTCGCGGAACGGTTCGCGGATGCCCGCGCCGCCGTAGCCCGTCGAGAAGACGAGCGGCAGCCCGCGCCGCACCACCGCCTCGGCCACCGGATAGATCGGCTCGCCCGCCACGTTGACGTCGAGGATCGCGACCGCGAAGGTCTCCTTCTCGGCCATCTCCAGCGCGGTGCTCAGGCGGGCGGCTGGTCCGACGACGTCGCAGCCGAAATCGAGGAGCATGTCCTCCAAGAGCATCGAGATCGCCGCCTCGTCCTCCACGACGAGCACCCGGGCCCCGTTCAGAATCTGGTCGCTTGTGTCCGTGCTCACGCCGGAGGCTCTTTCCTCAACGCCTCGCACCGAGGCCAACGTCGTTACCCTGCCGATGTCGGGATCACCGATGACCGGCGGGGCGGCGAACCCGCTCGCCCGCGCCCGCAGTCGAACCGTGCCGTCCCGGGTCGGGAAGGCGGATGAGGCGTCGCCCGGAACGCCGGTCATGTCAAGCGTTGCAGGAGCGCTTCCCCGGCCGGGTCGGGCCGCAAGGTTGCCAGGGGACAAACGATGAACTCCGAACCTCCGGGACGAGGCGGGACGGGCGCGGAGCGGGGCGGCGTTTCGTCCCGGGGGCCGCGGCCGAGCCGGCGCGGATTCCTCGTCGGCGGGCTCGGCCTGAGCGTGCAGTCGGCCCGCAGCCAGGAGCCGGCCGGCCAGCCGGCGGGCCGGCCGGCGGCCGTGGCGGTCGCCTCCAAGGGCGACGCGGAGGGCACGCTCCTGGGCCAGATGATGCTCCAGACCCTGCAGCGCCTCGGCATCCCGACCCGCGACCGGCTCCAGCTCGGCCCGACCCGGATCGTGCGCGCGGCCCTGCTCGCCGGTGAGATCGACGCCTACCCGGAATACACCGGCAACGTCGCGTTCTTCTCCGGCACCGAGACGGACCCGCTCTGGAAGAGCGCGCAGGCCGGCTACGACGCCGCGCGGCGCTTCGACGCCCCGCAGGGCCTCGTCTGGCTCGCGCGGGCGCGGGCGAACAATTCCTGGCAGATCGCCGTCCGGGGGAGCCTCGCCCGGGCGCAGGGCCTCGCCACGATGGCGGATTTCGCCCGGGCGGCGCGGGCCGGGCTGATCCGGCTCGCCGCCTCGGCGGAGTTCGTCGAGAGCCCGGCGGCGCTCGCCGCCTACGAGGCCGCCTACGGCTTCCACCTGCCGCGGGAGGGCATCGTCACCCTGCCGGGGGGCGACACCGCCGTGACGCTGCGGGCCGCCGCGCAGGGCATCAGCGGCGTCAATGCCGGCATGGTCTACGGCACGGACGGGGCCATCGACGCCCTCGACGTGGTGGTGATGGCCGATCCGCAGGGCGCGCAGATCGTCTACGAGCCGGCCCCGGTCTTCCGGCAGGCGGTGCTCGCCCGCCACCCCGCCATCGCGCCGGCGCTCGACCGGATCTTCTCCGCCCTCGACCTGCCGACCCTGCGCCGGCTCAACGCCCGGATCGCCGTGGAGGGCGAGACACCGGAGGCGGTGGCGCGGACCTATCTCGGCTGATCCCGTCTCCGCTTGATCAAAGCGGAGACGGGATCAGCAAGCCGGCGCGGCGGAGCCGGAGGCTCCGCACGCTTGAGCGAAGCCCAAATCCGCCATCCCGAAGGGATCAAGCGGATGCGGGATGAGTCTCCGCCAACCACGCCTGCGCGCGCGCGAGATCCGCCTGGGTCAGGCCGTGGCCGGCCGGCAGCACCTCGTGCGTGACCGCCGCGCCCGCCGTCTGGAGCTGCGCGGCGAGGCGGGCGGCGTTCTGCGCCGGCACGATCGGGTCCAGGCTGCCGGAGAGAATCAGCACCGGCCGGCCCGCGAGGTCGGCCGCGGGCGGCTCGGCGAGCGGCACCATCGCGCGGATCAGCAGGGCGCCGGCCAGCACGTCGGGGTGGAGGAGGAGCATCGCCGCCGCGATGTTGGCCCCGTTCGAGAAACCGACCGCGAGGGGCGCGGCCAGGCCGTACTGCTCCCGCGCCGCGCCCACGAAGGCGGCGAGGTCCGCGGCCCGGCGGCGCAAGTCCGCCTCGTCGAACACGCCCTCGGCGAGCCGGCGGAAGAAGCGCGGCATGCCGTTCTCCAGGACCGGGCCGCGCGGCGAGAGCAGGGCGGCGCCGGGGGCGAGCATCCGCCCGAGGGGCAGGAGGTCGGTCTCGTCGCCGCCGGTGCCGTGCAGCAGCAGGAGCGGCGTGCGGTCCGGCGCGCCGGCCGGCTCGACGCGATGGATGAAGGACTGGATGCTCACGGTGTCGCCCTCTCCTTCGTCGCCTTCTCCAGGAAGCGCACCAGCGCCTCGCGGTCGCCCGGATCGCCGATCGTCTGCTCGGGCATCTTGGTGCCGGGGGTGTAGCGGGCCGGTCCGACCTCGAACAGCTTGGCGATGGTCTCGGCGGTCCAGACGATGTCGAGGCGCTTGAGCGCGGGCGAGTAGGCGTAGTCCGGCGCCGTCGCGATCGGGCGGCCGAAGACCCCGTGCAGGGTCGGCCCGGCGCGGTTGCCGCCGTCCGGCGTGAGGGTGTGGCAGGCGGCGCAGGCCTGGAAGATCTCGGCCCCGCGCTCTCCGGTCAGGCCGGCGAGGAGGTCGGGCGGGCGCGTGAGCGCCAGCGGTCCGATCGGCTCGCCGGTCGTCATGTCCCAGCGCCGCACGAGGCGGTCCGAGCCGCCGGTCAGCAGCTCGCCATCCGGCCGGAAGGCCACCGACCAGACCGGCAGGCCGGGCCCGACCAGGGTGAAGCGCACGGAAGCCGCCTTGCGGTCGATCACCGCCACCGATCCGGCGACCGTCGCGGCGGCGATCCGGGTGCCGTCGGGGGACAGTGCCAGCGCGATCACCGGCCGCGGCCCGAGCGCGATGGCCGCACGCTCGTGCCCGTCCGGCGCGACGAGCCGCACGGTGCCGTCCGCCCCCGCCGCCGCGATCTCGCCGTCCGGCGCGGTCGCCACCGCGTTGAGCGGGGTGGGCAGCGTCACCGCGAGTTCCGGCCCGTCCCCGGCCGGCCACACCCGCAGGGTCGCGTCGTACCCCGCCGTGGCCAGCCGGCCGTCGGGCAGAAACACCACCCCGTTCACGTTGCCCTTGTGCCCGGACAGATCCCGCACCGGTCCGCCCGCGAGCGGCCGCACCCGGGCGGTGCCGTCCCAGGAGGCCGAGGCGAGCCGCACCCCGTCCGGCGAGACCGCGAGTCCGACGACCGGCCCGGTGTGATCGGAAAAGACCTCCAGCGGCTCCGGACGGCCGAGCCGCCAGAGCGCGACGCGCCCGTCCTCGCCGCCGGTGGCCATGCGCCCGTCGGGCAGGGCCGCCACCGCATTCACCGCCCCGTCGTGGAAGCGCAGGACCGCGAGCGCCGCGCCCTCGTCGATGCCCCACAGGATCGCCGACTGGTCGAAGCTGCCCGAGATCGCGAACCGTCCATCCGGGGCCACCGCGAGCGCCCGCACCGGACCGCCATGCCCCCGCATCGGCGCATCGGCCCGCGCGGCCGGGGCGAGGGCGAGGAGGGCCGCGCAGGCGAGGAGGAGGGGACGGCGCATCGGGGACCGGAGGGCTTGAAAGGGTCCCCGCGCTGCCCGCGTCAGGGCGTCCGGCCGGGACAGAATCCGGGCGACAGGCTTAAGGAGGTTCGGCCACGAGAGCAAACCGGGCCGGCCGCGGAACCCCGTCGCGCGCGAGAGGGTCGCGGCCCGAAGGCTCATCCGCGTGGGAACCGGCCGCGCCGACATTCGTAGCCCCGGGGGAGTATCTTGCTCCCTCGGAGATCTGCTCATGTTCATGCGCATCGACCGCCTCCAGGCCGAACTGCCCGAGCCCAAGAAGCCGGATCCCAACGCGGCCGCGGCCCTGCAGGAGCTGCTCGGCGGCAAGTACGGGGAGATGTCGACGCTCGGAAACTACATGTTCCAGAGCTTCAACTTCCGCAACAAATCGAAGCTGCGGCCCTTCTACAGCCTCGTGTCGAGCATCTTCGCCGAGGAACTCGGCCACGTCGAACTCGTCTCGACCGGGGTGGCGCTGCTGAACAACGGCCCGGGCGACCCGACGCCGGACGTCGACGTGTCGAAGGCGCCGTTCGAGGACATGAAGGACATCCGGCTCGCCGGCAGCTTCTTCAGCAACGGCGGCGGCGCGATGCCGATGAACTCGAACGCGGCGTCGTGGAACATGGACATGGTCACGACGACCGGGAACATCATCATCGATCTCCTGCACAACTTCCACCTCGAATGCGGCGCGCGGCTGCACAAGCTGCGGGTCTACGAATCGCTGACGGCCCCGACCGGCCGCGAGGTCTGCGGCTACCTGCTGGTGCGCGGCTCGGTCCACGCCCACGCCTACGCGCTGGCGCTGAAGAAGCTCACCGGCGTCGAGATCGAAAAAATGCTGCCGACGCCCAACATCGACCTCAGCCGCATCCCCGAGTGCCAAAAATACCTCGACGAGGGCAGCCACCGGCGGCTCTACCGCTTCAGCCCGCAGGACTACGCCGAATCGGCGGGCGTCTGGTCGAACGACGAGGTGGCGCTGCCGGGGGATCCGCCGGGCACCCTCGAGGTGGTCGACGGCCTGCCCGAGGGCGGCAAGATCCCGGAACTCGACGGCAATTACGGGGCCTTCGCGCCGAACTACGCGCCCGAGGAGATCTTCGAGATCGCGAGCAAGCTCTACAAGAAGAGCCGCTGAGGCGGCACGCCCGCGGCCGGGGATTCCCCGGCCGCCCGGCCTTGATCGGCGGCCGGCGATGCCGCATCCGGGGCGCATCGGTGATCCATGCCTGACCCCGCTCGCCCCCGATGACGCCCCGCACCGCCTCCGCGACGCTGATGCCGCTCGCCGACGCGGTGGCGCGCCTTGCGCCCCCGCCGGTGCCGGCCCGGCGCCTCCCCGTCGCGGAGGCGGTGGGCGCGGTCGCGGCCTCGGATTGTTTGGCCCCGCACGCCCTGCCGCGCGGGCGCACGGCCCTGCGCGACGGCTATGCCGTGCTGGCCGCCGACGTGGTGGGCGCCTCGCCCTACGCGCCGGTGCCGCTCCCCTCGGCCCCGGACTGGGTGGAGGCCGGAGCGGCGCTCCCGCCGGGCACCGACACCGTGCTGCCGCCGGAGGCCCTGGACGGGGACGAGGCGGTAGCCGACGCGCCGGCCGGTGAGGGCACCCGCGCGGCGGGGGCCGAGGCGCCGGCCGGAAGGCTCCTGGCGGCGGGCGAGCGGATCTCGCCCCTGCACGCCGCCGGCCTCGCCCTGGCGGGGATCACCGCGGTGGAGGCGCGCCGTCCCAGCCTGACCCTGCTCGTCACGGGCGAGCCGGCGCCCGACGCGCTCTCGCCGCTGGTCGCCGCGCTTCTCGCCCGGGAGGGCGCGCGGGTCACGGCGACGGTTTCGGTCCCGGACGATCCGGCGGCGATCGCGGCGGCGATCACGAATGCGGAGGCGGATGCCGTGCTGGTGCTGGGCGGGACCGGCTTCGGGCGCCGCGATCGCAGCGCGGAGGGCCTTGCCCGGGCGGGCAGCCTCGCGGCGCATGGGATTGCCTTGCGGCCGGGCGAGACCGCCGGGTTCGGCGAGGCCGGCGGGCGGCCGGTGCTGCTGCTGCCCGGACGGCCGGATGCCATGCTGGCCGCGACCCTCGCGCTGGGGCGCCCGCTCGCGGCGGCGCTGGCCGGACGCCGGGCGGAGTCTGCCGACGTACGCGCGCCGCTGCGGCGCAAGCTCTCCTCGGTGATCGGGCTTGCCGAAATGGTCTTCCTGCAACGCCAGGACGAGGGCGTGATGCCGCTCGGCGGGGCCGAGATCCCGCTCCACCGCCTGCTGCGGGCGGACGGCGCCGTGCTGGTGCCGCCCGACGTTGAGGGGTATGCCGGGGGCACGATGATCGAGTTCTTGCCGCTGTGAGCGCGTTGTGAGCGACGCCCCGCCCGCCGACGACTTTTCGGCCCGCCTCGCCCGGGCGGCGCGCCAGGAGCAGTTCCTGAGCGTCGCCTCCCGCGAGGAGGCGCTGGCCCGCTTCTGGGCGGCGGTGCCGCACGCCCCCCTGGAGGCGGAGGAGGTGGCGCTGGCCGAGGCGCTGGGCCGGGTGCTCGCCGCCGACGTCGCCTCGCCGATCGACGTGCCGCCCTTCGACCGCGCCCTGGTGGACGGGTTCGCGGTGCGCGCCGCCGACACCGCGGGGGCGAGCGACGCCGAGCCCCGCCTGCTTCGCCTCAACCGGGAGATCCTGGCCTGCGGCGTCGCCCCCCGGCTCGCCGTGGCGCCCGGCAGCGCGACCCCGATCGCCACCGGCGGCGTGATGCCCCGCGGGGCCGACGCCGTGGTGATGGTGGAGGCGACCGAGTTCGTGGAGGGCGCGGAGCCCGCCGTGGAGGTGGCGCGGGCCGCCGGTCCCGGCCAGTTCGTGGGCTATGCGGGGGCCGACATGGCCCGCGGCGAGACGGTGCTGCGCCGCGGCACCCTCGTCACCGCGCGCGAGATCGGCATGCTCGCCGCCTGCGGCCTCGCGGCGGTCGCGGTGGTGCGCCGGCCGCGGGTCGCCGTGCTCTCGACGGGCGACGAACTCGTGGCCCCCGGCAATCCGCTCCCGCCGGCCGCGATCTACGATTCGAACGGGGCGATCGTGGCGGCCTCGGTCGCCGAGAACGGCGGCGTGGCGCTGCCCCGCGGCATCGTGCGCGACGACGAGGCGGCGCTCGACGCGGCGCTGCGGGCCGCGCTCGCGGAGAGCGACGTGGTGGTGCTGTCGGGGGGCACCTCGAAGGGGGCGGGGGACGTCTCGCACCGTATCCTGTCGCGGCTCGGCGCGCCCGGCATCCTCGTGCACGGGGTGGCGCTCAAGCCCGGCAAGCCGCTCTGCCTCGCCGCGGTGGGGACCAAGGCGGTGGTGGTGCTGCCGGGCTTCCCGACCTCGGCGATGTTCACCTTCCACGACGCGGTGGTGCCGCTGATCCGCGCCCTGGCGGGCCTGCCGCCGCGCGAGGAGAGCCGGGTCGAGGCGGTGCTGCCCCAGCGCCTCGCCTCCGAACTCGGCCGCACCGAATTCGTGATGGCCTCCCTGGCCGAGAGCGGCCGGGGCCTCGTGGCGCTGCCGCTGGCCAAGGGCTCGGGCAGCGTCACGGCCTTCTCGCAGGCGGACGGCTTCTTCGCCGTGCCGGCGGCGCGCGCCGGGATCGAGGCCGGCGAGCGCGTGGCGGTGACGCGGCTCGGCGCCGGCATCCGGCCGCCGGACCTCACGCTGGTGGGCAGCCACTGCCTCGGCCTCGACCGGCTGGTGGGGCGGCTCGCCGAGCGGGGGGTGCGGGCGCGCACCATCTGGGTCGGTTCGGCCGGCGGCCTCGCGGCGCTCAAGCGGGCTGAGTGCGACGTGGCGAGCCTGCACCTGCTCGACCCGAAGACCGGGCGCTACAACGAGCCCTACCTCACGCCCGGCCTCGCACTGGCGCCCGGCTGGCGGCGCCTGCAGGGCGTGGTCTTCCGCGAGGGTGATCCGCGGTTTTCGGGCGCGCAGGCCGAGGAGGCTGTGCGGCGCGTGCTCGCCGACCCGCAGACCGTGATGGTCAACCGCAACACCGGCGCGGGCACCCGGGCGCTGATCGAGGGGCTGCTCGGCGGCGCCAAGCCCCCCGGCTACTGGAACCAGCCGCGCTCGCACAACGCCGTGGCGGCGGCGGTGGCGCAGGGGCGGGCCGATTGGGGCGTAGCTATCGCGACCGTGGCCCGCGCCTACAGGCTCGGCTTCCTGCCGCTCTCCGAGGAGCATTACGACTTCGCCTACGCGGTGGAGCACCGGGACCGGCCGGCGCTCGCCGCCTTCCTGGCGCTGCTGGCCGCGCCCGAGACGGCCGCCGACCTGCACGACCTCGGCTTCACGCCGGCCGCGAGGGGGTGAGATGCGCGTGATCGGCTTCGCCGGCTGGAGCGGCGCCGGCAAGACGACCCTGCTGCGGCGCCTGATCCCGGCGCTCACCGGCCAGGGCCTGCGCGTCGCGACCCTCAAGCACGCCCACCACGCCTTCGACGTCGACCAGCCGGGCAAGGATTCGTACGTGCACCGGGAGGCGGGGGCGAGCGAGGTGATCGTCTCGTCGAGCCGCCGCTGGGTGCAGATCCACGAGGTCGGGGAGGGGCCGGAGGCGACGCTGCCCGAATTGCTGGCGCGGCTCACGCCCTGCGACCTCGTGCTGGTCGAGGGCTTCAAGCGCGAGGCGCATCCCAAGCTCGAAGTCTTCCGCGCCGCCAACGGCCGCCCGCCGCTCCACCCGGAGGACCCCCGCATCGTCGCGGTGGCGAGCGACCGGCCCTTTCCCGAGGCCCGCGTGCCGGTGCTGCCCCTCGACGACGTGGCGGCGATCGCCGCGGCGGTGCGGGCGGGGGCGGAGCCGCTCGGCCTCGTCATCGACAGGCTCAACGGCCATGGCGCAACTCTCTGACGATTGCTTCGCCTTCGGCGGGCCGCTGCTCTCGGTGGAGGCGGCCGCCTCCCTGATCGCCGAGCGGGTGCCGGTGATCGCCGGCATCGAGACCGTGCCGCTGTGGCGCGCGGACGGGCGCATCGCCGCCGAGGCCTTGCGCGCCGGGCTCGACCTGCCGCCCTTCGCCAATTCCGCGGTGGATGGCTACGCGGTGCGCTTCGCCGACCTCGGCGCCGAGGGCGAGACGGTGCTGCCGGTGCGCGGGCGCCTCGCCGCCGGCGGATCGCCCGCGGGTCTTTCCGCGGCGGGCGCGGCGGTGCGGATCTTTACCGGGGCGCCGATGCCGGCCGGGGCCGACACGGTGTTCATGCAGGAGGATGTGCGGCTCGCGGGCGAGCGCGTCGGCCTGCCCCCCGGCCTCAAGCGCGGCGCCAACAGCCGCCCGGCGGGCGAGGACGTCGCGCGGGGCGCCGAGGTGATCGCGGCGGGCCAGCGCCTCACGCCCCCGGCCCTCGCGCTCGCCGCCGCCACCGGACACGCCGCGCTCGCGGTGCGCCGCCGCCTGCGGGTCGCGGTGTTCTCGACCGGCGACGAACTCGCCGAGCCGGGCGAGGCCCTCGGTCCCGGCCGCATCCACGATTCGAACCGCGTGCTGCTCGCGACCCTGCTCGCGCGGCTCGGCGCGGAGGTGGCGGATCTCGGCATCCTGCGGGACGACCCTGGCGCGCTGCGGGACCGGCTGAGGGACGCGGCGCGGGACCACGACCTGATCCTCACCTCGGGTGGAGTCTCGACGGGCGAGGAGGACCACGTCAAGGCCGCGGTCGAGGCGGTGGGGCGCCTCGTGCTCTGGCGCCTCGCGATCAAGCCCGGCCGGCCGGTGGCGGTGGGGCTGATCGGGTCGACGCCGGTCGTGGGCCTGCCGGGCAACCCGGTCGCCGTCTACGTCACGCTGCTCTTCGTGGTGCGCCCGCTCCTCGCGCGCTTGGCGGGCGAGGCGTTCGTGCCCCCGCTGCCGCAGCCCGCCCGCGCCGCCTTCCGCTACCGCAAGAAGACGGGCCGGCGCGAATACGTGCGGGTGTCGCTCCGCCGCGCGCCGGACGGCACGGTCGAGGCCGTGAAGTTTCCCCGCGACGGGGCCGGCGTCCTGACCTCGCTCACCGGCAGCGACGGCCTCGCCGAACTCCCGGAGGACGCGACCGGCGTCGAGGAGGGGCAGCGGGTGCAGGTCTTCCTGCACCCGCTGCTGTGGTGAGGGCGCCGCGAGGGGCGCAGGCGTTCCGTGACGCAAGCATCCGAGACCATCCAGTCCGTGCTGACGCCGGCCTTTCGCCCGGGAGTTCGTTGATGCCGTCGATGGAAGACATTCTTGGCGCACCGATCGAGCGTGAGCGCCGGGTGCCCGGCACGCGGCCCGGCGAGAGCGAGACGGTCCGCTACGTAACGTTTCACGAGCCCCGCACGCCATCCGCCACTTTCAGGGAGGTGACCCGCGCAGTGACATCACCCCTGCCGAAGCGGGGCGGCGCGGTGCTGGAAGGCTGCCTCGTCACCCTGCCGGACGGCCAGCGGCTCTGCGCCCTGTCGTTTCACGGCGATATCGAGGGCTGGCAGAGGCAGATCGAAGAAGGCGCCCGGATGCTCGGCCTCGTCGGCGCCCGCCTCGAGGCGGACGTTCTGCACCTCTCCGACGGGCGATCGGTCCCGCTCGACGCCTGTACGATCGCGCTGGATTGAGTCAGGTCCGCCCGCAGGGGGTGGCGCGGGATCGGGATGCGGGCCGTGAGCGACGGATCAGGGCGATGACGAGCCAAATCGGCCGCGGGCCGAATTCCGATACGCTGATCTTCGCCGAGGAGGCTTTCAGCGGGGCGGGCACACGATGCCTCGATATCGGCAGCGGCCTCGACACGAAGGACGCGCTCATCGGTTGGTACGCGGGCGCGCTCCCGTTGCCGGGGTACTGGAGCTGCAACTGGGACGCCTTCGCGGATTTCCCGGAAGACCTGTCCTGGCTTCCCGATCGGGCCATCGACATCCATCACGACGGCCTGCCTCTTGCGGACCGTCCGGACGGGCTCGCGATCTACGTCACCATCCTGCACAGCACGGTGCGGCATTGGCGCCGATTCCCCGAGCACGACGTTCGGGTCGCTTTTCATCCTCGCTGGACGGCTGCGGTGTCCGGCATCACGCTCGATGAGCCTTGAGACGTCGTCCACGCATGGCGCACTTCGTCATCGAACCGGAAGTGGCCGGAGGTCTGGGCGCGAGGACGGTTCTGGATCGCAGCCGCCATCCTCCCGTGGTGCAGAAGCTGCACTACGAGTTCGACGGATGGCTCGGCGATGTCCTGCTGGAGAGCTTCCCGGCCTTCATCGTGACGCAGGAGGCGCAACAGGCCCTCATCGAGGACGGCGTGACCGGTGTTCGCTTCGATGACGTCGAGGTCTCGCTCTCCGCCACGTTTCAAGAGACGCGGCCCGGCGCGGCGCTTCCTCGGTTCGTTTGGTTGCGCCCGGAGGGCGAACCCGGGCGGGACGATATCGCGGTGGCTCGGGACGGACGTCTGGTTCTCTCGCAGCGCGCCCTCGACATCGTCCAGGCTCTCGGTCTGTCGCAGGCGCGCGTTGACCCCTTCACGAAGTAGAACGCCATGAGCGGGGCCGATCGAAACCCGTGGGATGCCCTGAGGCACGCGGTCGAACGGGGCGGTGCGCGCCCCCCTCACGCCGGCCGGTACTCGCCCTCCAGCGCGGGTTCCCCGTCGGTGATCGCACGGCCGCGCGCCACGAGGTCTTCGAGATGGGCGTAGACCGAGAGGGCGGCGGCCCCCGTCAGGGCGGGGTCGAGACCGCGGTAGATCGCCGCCACCAGGGCCGGGATGGTGCGCTCGCCCGCGCTCAGCCGGTCGAGGATCGCCGCCTCGCGGGCGCGGCGGTGGTGGGCGAGCGCCCGCACGAAGCGCTGCGGATCGCGCACCGGGCCGCCGTGGCCGGGCCAGTAGACCGTCTCGGGCCGGCCCTTCAGGCGGTCGAGCGAGGCCATGTAGGGGCCCATCGCCCCGTCCGGCGGCGCCACGATGCTGGTCGACCACCCCATCACGTGGTCGCCCGAGAAGAGCGCCTGGTCCTCGGGCAGCGTGAAGGCGAGGTGGTTCATCGTGTGGCCCGGCGTCTCCAGGGCGGTGAGGGTCCAGCCCGGGCCGTCCACGCTGTCGCCCTCGCGCATCTCCCGGTCCGGCCGGTGGTCGCGGTCGCCCGCGGCGTCGAGGCGGTTCTGCTCGCCGCTCTGGAGGGCGCGGGCGGCGCGGTGCGGGCCGCAGCCGAGGATCGGCGCCCCCGTGGCGGCCTGCAGGCCCCGCGCGCCCGGGGAATGGTCGCGGTGGGTGTGGGTGACGAGGATCGCCGCGACGGTCTCGCCGTCGAGGGCCGCGCGCAGCGCCTCCGCGTGGGCGGACGAATCCGGTCCCGGGTCGATCACCGCCACCCGGCCGCGGCCGACGATGTAGGTGCAGGTGCCGCTATGCGTGAAGGGACCGGGATTGGGGCAGACCAGCCGGCGGACCAGCGGAGACACGGTCTCCGGACGGCCGCTCGGCGGCGCGTCGCGGGTGAAGGCAGGCGCCTCCGAAACATCGGGCTGGCTCAACCGAAGGCCTCCTCTCGCACGGCGCCATCGGGTTAGTCCGCTTTCCTCCGCAGGGGAAGCGCGTTCGCGACGGCCGGCCCAAACTGGACCGTACGCACGGGCCAAGCTAAGCTGCGCGTGTCGGCATGGTTCCGCAGAGGACGGTGTCATGGCGTACCCGATCGACTCCATCGGCATCGGCCCGGTCCTGGCGGACCGGCTGCGCGATGCGGGCATCACCACCACGGACGAGTTTCTCGACCGGGCCGGCGACGCCGCGGCGCGGCGCGGCCTCGCGGAGGCGCTGCGCATCGATCCGGCGATCCTGCTGGCCTGGGCCGGGCGCTGCGACCTGTTTCGCATCCACGGGCTCGGGCGGGCGCGGGCGGAGCTGCTGGAGGCGGCCGGCATTCGCACGGTGGCGCATCTCGCCACTTCGACGCCCGACCCGCTCGCCGCGCGCCTCGCGGAGGTCAACCGCGGCGGCGCCTATTGCGCAGTGACGCCCGGCCCGCGGATCGTCGCCGACTGGGTCGCCCAGGCCGGGCAGCTCGTCACCCGCGTGCGCTGCGGCCCCGAACCGGTCGAGGCCTGAGGCGCGCCGCGGCGGCGGCACCGCGCGCCACTCACCGGAACGGCGAGGGGACGACCACGCGCACGGGCGGGAACGAGGCGTCCGTCGCCAGGACGGCGAAGCCGCCATGCGCGGCGACGCGGATCGGCCGCTGCTCGGCCCGGGCGGTGCGCAGCGTCCGGCGGAACGCCGCCAGGACCTGCTCGCGCCGGCTGACGTCGAGGACCCGGTCGAGGTCGCGGCGGGCACCCGCCGACAGGAGGGGGGCGCGGCGGAAGTCGACGAAGGCCGGCCCGGTGAACACCACGGCGCTCCCGCCGGTGGTCACGGCGTCGCCCGCGCGCAGCGTCCGGTCCCGGTCGATCGGCAGGGCGGCCGCCACCAGGGCGCCGCCGGGCCGGCAGGAGCAGCCCGCGATCGTCCGGGTGCGGTACAGGTAGGCGCCCGGCAGCCGCGCGTAGGGCAAGCCGGCCAGGCTCACCGCCCGGTCGAGTTCCTGGCCCGCCCGCAAGGTGAACAGGGCCGTCGGTGCGCCCGGGCAGGCGGCGGCGCAGGCCGCCTCGTGGTGCCGCATGTCATGGCGGGCAGCCTGGCGGGCAGCCTGCGCAACTCCCGGCCGCCCGTCGCGGCTCGCGAGGGGAAACAGGTAGCCGTCGCAGGTGCGCACGCAGACCGTGCGGTCGCCCGCCTGCAGCGCCGCGGGGCGCAGGCGGGCCGCCCGCACCTGCGCGGCGGTGGGCCGCGGGGTCTGCGGCCCGCGCAGCAGGGCAGGGCGGAGGCGGGGCCGCTCCGCCGGGCGGAGCGACGCGGCCTGCGGCGGCCTCGCCCGTGGGGCATGGGCGCGCGGCGCAGACTCGGTCCGCGGCGCAGGCTGCGGCAGGCCGAGAGCGCGTGCCATGCCGCCCAGCACGACATCGAGGAGGCCCGCATCGTCGGCGGCCCGCACGAGCCCGGTCCCGCCGATCACGCTGCCGAGGCCGATCGCCATCCCGAGCAGAATGGTCCGCAGCACGCCCCGGACAGGTCTGGACTGGCTCGTCATGGCGGCTCCGCGCGGGCAGACTCCCAGCTAGGCCGCCCACCCGATGCGGATCAATCGCGGCGGATCACGCAGACCCGTCCGTTCCGCGCAGCAAAAAGGGCGGCTTCCGGCCGCCCTTCATCCGTCGTCCACACCTATGTGCCAGCCCCCGGGAGCGGGCACCCGCGTCTGCGGGCGGCGGATCAGCGCCGGCCGCGGCGAGCCCGCACGGGGACCGGCACCGGCTTGGGGGCCGGACGCAGGGCGAGCAGCGCGACGCCGGCGGCCGCGAGGGCGATCGCCTGCGGAACGAGCGCGAATGTCGAGAGGCCGACCACGACGAGCCCGGCCAAGAGAGCGAGGGCGGCCTGCAGCACAACGGACCGGTTCATCGTTAAGCCTCCATTCCTGCACGGGGGCAACGTGCGTTGCGAAACACCGGTTCCGGCGCGGCCCGCTGCCCCAACCGAGAGATGGGGATGCACCCGCGGCTTGTCGCTGCGACAAAGCGGAACCGGACTGCAGGCTTGACGTTTATCCGCTCAAGATCGGCCGCGGGCCGATGACTTGATCGGAGAGAGGTTCGCGCCATGCTCGGTTGGGCCGTTACTTTCCTCGTCGTGGCTCTGGTGGCCGCGCTGTTCGGTTTCGGCGGCATTGCCGGAACGGCGGTGGAAGCCGCGAAGATCATCTTCTTCGTCGCCGTGGTGCTGTTCGCGATCTCGGCCATCGTCGGCCTGCTGCGCGGACGCTCGCCCACGCTCTGACGCGGGCCGACCCGCCGCCACGGGCAGACCCGTGGCGCGGCGGGCCTGAGGGCCGGATGTCCCGGCCCCCTGCCGCCCTCCTCGGGAGCGCGGCCAGACATGACCGGACGGCGTTTCGCGCATCCGTCAGGTATCGGCGGGCGGCGTCCTGGTGGCGCGGTCGAGATGGGCGATGAGGTCGACGAATCGCTCGGGGATCGGCTGCTGCATGAGTTCGTCGTAGAGCGCGCGCAGGTGCGAGCCGATGCGGCCCTGCGTGGTGCGGTCGAGGCCGGGCTGTTCGGGCTCGCCGGCCTGCCCGTGGTCCGCGGGCGTCGGCGTACCCTGACTCCCCTTGCAGTCGATCATGCAATTCCCCTGCGCCCTGTCCTCGACAAGCAGGCAAGGCGATGCCATGGCGCCCGTTGGCCGGGTCGCGCGCTTGGGCCGACAACGCGTTCGCGCGGGGTCGGTTCCACGCGCGCCCGGAACGAACGGTCAGGCGCAGCGTTGAGGCACCAAGGCCTTCGCCCGCGCGACAACGCGCGCCAGGGGAACTGCAAGGGGAACTTGATGTCGACAGCACAACTCGTCGTGCAACACCTGCCGTATCTGCGCCGCTACGCGCGCGCGCTCACCGGCAGCCAGGTGGCCGGCGATGCCTACGTGGCCGCGACGCTCGAGACGCTGGTCAACGAGCCCGAGACCCTCGGCCGCAGCGCCAACGTCAAGGCGGATCTGTTCAGGGTCTTCACCCGGATCTGGAACTCCCTGTCGGTGAACGGTCAGAGCGACCAAGTTCAGCACGATCTTCCCGCCGAGGTGCGACTCGGCCAGATCACGCCGCTGCCGCGGCAGGCCTTTCTGCTCTCCTGCCTCGAAGGTTTTTCGGAGGAGGACGCCGCCTCGATTCTCGGCGTCGACGTGTCGGAGGTGCGCGCCCTCGTGGACGAGGCGGGCCGCGAACTCGCCGCCGACATGGCGACCGAGATCCTGATCATCGAGGACGAGCCGCTGATCGCGATGGACCTCGAAGCGCTGGTGGAAGGCCTCGGCCACAACGTCACCGGCGTGGCGCGCACCCGCACGGAGGCGATCAAGCTCGCCGAGACCAAGCGGCCGGGCCTCATCCTGGCGGACATCCAGCTCGCGGACGGCAGTTCGGGCCTCGATGCGGTCAACGACCTGCTCAAGACCTTCGAGGTGCCGGTGATCTTCATCACCGCCTATCCGGAGCGGTTCCTCACCGGCGAGCGTCCGGAGCCGGCCTTCCTGATCGCCAAGCCCTTCCAGCCCGCCAACGTCTCGGCGGTGATCAGCCAAGCGCTGTTCTTCCAGCAGAGCGCACGCCGCCGCGAGGCGAAGGCTCCCGCCTGACCCTCTTCCGGGCCGGCGCTCCCCACCGGCCCCTCTCGCGCCCCGAGAACCGCGGCGCCGACAGTCACGACGCAAAGAAACGGGCCGGATGCGAATCCGGCCCGTTTTTAGTTTCCGGCCAATGCACAAGGGGAATGCGGGGAGGACCAGGTGGCCGGGTTATCGAGTCAACGTTCCCCTGCCCGAACCGGTTCCCGCCGACGCGATTTTTCCGGTACCTGTTGCGCCGATGCCGCACGGTGCGTGCGCTGCCACACCTCCGAAGAGTCAACGAAGCGTTACCGCGATCGCTTGAAACGATGCCCGAAACTGTGCCGTTCTCGCACGGCGGCACGGAACGACTTGGCCCTTCCCGGCGTTGTAAGATCGACGTGTCAAGCTTCGCAGCGGGGAACAGGCGTATGCTTCGCGCTCAGCTCTTCTTCGGCATCACCGTACCGGCGGCATTGCTTGCGCTGATAGCCCAGCCGTTGATCGAGCATTCGATCGAGGCGATGGCGCGCCCGGCCCAGAGCAGCACTCAACTTGTCAAGGGCGACCGCCTCGCGCCTCGGCTGCCGGCGAAGGCGCCGGTGACGCCGGTGGCCGTCGAGATCACCGGTCTCGACGCCGCGAAGGTCACCCTGCGCAACGCCGCGGGCGACGTCGTCTACCACGCCGACTCGACCGCCAACACGACCTGGGTGGCGCGCGACACGGCCGTGCCGCACGTCACGCTGCGCGCCCGGGAGGGCGCCCCGGTGGTCGAGCGCAAGCCCACGCCGCCCCAGCCGCCCGCGACCGAGATCGGCACCCGCCAGCGCATGCCCGAGGGCTGCGAGGGGTCGATCAGCGGGCTGGCCGGCCAGGAGGCCCGGCGCCTTCGGCCGAGCCGCTGCCTCGCCGAGGCCGCGCCGGCCGTCCCGACCCCCGTCGCGGGCTGAGCTCCATCGAGATCCGGAGGACGACCATGCTGGGATATCGCGAGCACGAGGACCCTACGCCGCCGCCCGCCTCCGAGCGGCTCCGTCACGAGGTGGCCACCACCCTGTCGGAGAACGAACGGCTGGAGCGGCTGCTGGCCGGACTGGTGGTCACGCGCCCCTCGGACGACGCGATCTGCAGCGCACTCGTGAAGCGCCAGCTGGTCATGACCGCCCGCGCGGCATAGGCCTGCGTCAGCCCCCCTGAACGACGACGGGCGCCTCTCGGCGCCCGTTCTGTTGTGTGCGGCGGATCTGACGATCAGGCGAGGAGCCCACCCGGATGCCAAGCAGATCGGGAGCCGAGCGGACGCGGATCTAAGGCCAAGTGAATCCGGCGTCGTGAATCCGGCTCAGGGGTGAAGCGGGCGCGAGCGGACACGGCTCGACGCCGCGGTCCGGATCCGGACCGCGGCGCAGCGTTGGTCAAGCCGCCGCTACTCCTCGCTGGAGCGGCCCGAGCCCGACGCCTGGCCGCCCTTGCGGCCGGCGGACGAGGCCAGTTCGCGGTCCTGCGAGAAGGAACGCTTCTCGGCCGGCACGCTGCGACCGCCCTTGCTGGCGATCTCGCGCTGCCGCTCCAAGTCCATCGAGGCGAAGCCTCGCTTCGACGTCGAATTTCCGGTTGCCATGATCGTCTCCTTGGCCGGTGTCCTCTGTGCACTCAACCTTCAGCGCTATTGATGGTTCCTGGGGAAGGCGGCGCCCGGACCGGAACCGGGCGGGCCGGGTGACGTTCGGCAGGGGCCGGCCCGGAGAGGAGCCGGCGCCAGAGGTGCCCCGCCCGGCCGTGAAGGAGCGGATCGGGCCGAACCGGAGCCGCCGCCGATGACCAACCGGGACATGATCAAGCGGGAGGCCGCTGCCCGGCCCGCCACCGCACCGGCCCCGAACTGCGACGCTTCGCCGCCGGTGCCCGCGACCGAGGACAGCCCCCAGCCGATCGCCGCGCACGAGCCGGAGGATTCGCCGCACCCGCAGCCGCCCTACGTCACGCAGCGGGCCGGCGGCCTCACCACGCGGAAGGATTGAGCGGCCGAACGCTCCAGCCCGGTTCCCACGCCCGCCGCCGCGCTCTAGACAGGAGCGGAGGAGCGGGCGCGGGCGATGGCGGAGGCGAGAGCGGCAGCAGGGGACGCAACGGCGCGGCGGCGCGCCGCGGATCTCGCGGCCAGCGACCCGGAGGCGGCCGATGCCGCCGGCGGCCTCGACCGCAGCCTCTTCCGCTACATCTGGCGGCATTCCAAGCGCGACCAGATCCTCATCTGCTGCGTGGTTCTGGCCTCGCTGCCGCTCTACTTCGCCTCCCTCGACCTGCCGCGGCGCATCGTCAACGAGGCGATCCAGGGCCACGCCTTCGAGCACGGCAACACCACCTCCAAGTTCCTCGTCCTGCGCCTGCAGACCCCCGACTGGTTCGGGGGCGCGTGGCCGCTCTTCGACGGCTTCGACGTCGATCGGTTCGAACTCCTGTTCGGCCTCTCGTCGATGTTCCTGGCGCTGGTGCTGATCAACGGCGCCTTCAAGTACTGGATCAACGTGGCCAAGGGCGCGCTCGGCGAGCGCATGCTGCGGCGCCTGCGCTTCCAGCTGTTCGCCCTGATCCTGCGCTTCTCGCCGGAATCGGTGCGCCAGTCGAAGGCGTCCGAACTCGCCACCATCATCCGCGACGAGGTGGAGCCGGTCGGCGGCTTCATCGGCGACGCCTACATCCTGCCGGCCTTCCTGGGCTCCCAGGCCGCCACCGCCATGGCCTTCATCCTGATCCAGAACGTCTGGCTCGGGCTGATGGCGGCGGGCGTGGTCGGGGTGCAGATCGTGGTCATCCCGCGCCTGCGCCGCGAGCTGCTGCGGCTCGGCCGCAAGCGCCAGCTCGCCTCGCGCCGCCTCGCGGGCCGGGTCGGCGAGGTGGTGGACGGGATCGAGGCGGTGCACGCCAACGGCGCCGAACCGTGGGAGCGGGCCGAGATCGGCCAGCGCCTCTACGGCCTGTTCGACCTGCGCCTGCGCATCTACCGGCGCAAGTTCATGGTCAAGTTCCTGAACAACCTGCTCGCGCAGATGACGCCGTTCCTGTTCTACTGCATCGGCGGCTACTTCGCGCTCAAGGGCCAGCTCAGCATCGGCCAGCTCGTGGCGGTGATCGCGGCCTACCGCGACCTGCCCCCGCCCCTGAAGGAGCTGATCGACTGGGACCAGCAGCGGCTCGACGTGCAGGTCAAGTACGAGCAGGTGGTGCAGCAATTCCTGCCCGAGCGCCTGCTCGCCCTGGATGCGAACGGGCGGGACGAACCGCTGACCGGCACCCTCTCGGTGGAGGACGTCTGGGTGCGCGAGGCCCACGGCCCCCTCGTCGAGGGCGTGAGCCTGTCGCTCCCGCTCCCGGTCCGGCTCGGCATCGTGAGCGACGGCAGTCCCTCGGCGAGTGCGCTCGCGCGCGTGCTGGCGCACCGGGCCGTGCCGTCCCGCGGGCGCGTGGCCGTCGAGGGGCACGATCTCGGCGAGTGGGCGCCCTCGGCGCTGGCGCGCCGGATCGCCTATGCCAGCGTCGAGCCGGTGCTCTTCCCCGGCTCGCTGCGCGACAACATCGTGTACGGGCTCCAGCGCCCGCCGGACCCGGAGGCCGTCCCGTCCTCGCTCGAGGAGCGGCGGCGCCTCGCCGAGGCGCGCCGCACCGGCAACCCGCTCCAGAGCCTCGGCGGGGACTGGATCGATTATGGGCAGGCGGGCGTCGCGGATGCCGCCGCGCTCGACGCCCTGATGCTCGACTGGCTGCGCCGGATCGGCATGGGCGAGGAGGTCTACCGCTTCGGCCTGCTGGGGCTGGTGGATCCGGACCGTCACCCCGCCCTCGCCGGGCGGCTGATCGAGGCGCGGGCGGCCCTGCGCGCACGGCTCGAAGCGGACGGCAGGGCGCATCTGGTCGAGCCCTTCGACACGGCCCGCTACAACCGCCAGGCGACGGTGGGCGAGAACCTCCTGTTCGGGGTGCCGACCACGCCGAGCCTGATCGGGCGGGCGCTGGCCGAGCACCCGGTGGTGCGCCGCGTCCTCGACCGCCGCGGGCTGACCCCCGCCCTGGTGACGATGGGCGAGCGCATCGCCGAGACCATGCTGGAGATCTTCCAGGGCCTGCCCATGGGCCACCCGCTCTTCGAGCAGTTCTCGTTCCTCTCGGCGGACGAACTGCCGGAATACGAGGCGATCCTCGCCCGGCGCAGCGCCACCATCGCCTCGGCGGAGAGCCACCACCATTCCTGGCTCACCCGCACCCGCCGCCGCTGGCTCGGGCTCGAACGCTACAGCCGGGCGGATGCGGCCCGCCTGATCGCGCTACCGCTCGCCTATATCGAGCCCCGCCACCGCCTCGGCCTCCTCGACGATGCCTTGCGGGAGGCGATCGTCGCGGCCCGCGCGGCCCTGCACGAGGCCCTCGACGCGGCGGGCGAGGGGGGCGTCGACTTCTACGAGCCCGACTCGGTCTGCCTCGCGGCGCCGTTGCGCGACAACCTGCTGTTCGGCCGCATCAACCATTCCTCGGCCGACGCCGCGCGCCTCGTGACGGCGGCGATCACCGCCACGATCGCGGCGATGGACCTGACCGACGCAGTGGCACGGGTCGGCCTCGACCACCAGGTGGGGCCCTCCGGGCGCTTCCTGTCGGGCGGGCAGCGGGCGAGCGTGAGCCTCGTGCGCGCCCTGGTGCGGCAGCCCGACCTGCTCGTCCTCGACGGCGCGCTCTCGCCGATGGGCGAGACCCGGGCGCGCGCCGTGCTGGACCTGCTGCTCGACCGGTTCGGCGAGACGGCGAGCCTCGTCGTCGTCCTGCCGAACGAGCGGGTGGCGCACCTGTTCGACAGCGTGCTGGAGGCGCGCGGCACGACCTTCTCGCAGCCGGCGCAGGAGGACACGAAGGCCACACCGGAACGCGAAGCCGCGCCGGAACGGGACAAGGCACCCCTCGACCGTTGAGCGGATCGCGGCGCACGGTATGAAGGTTTCGTGGGCCTCGACTGGACGGCCCGCGCGTCCCGGAGCGTTCTCGACAGTCATGCCTCGCTCAAGACCAGTCTCCAGACCGGCAGTCCGCCTCGCCCGGACCGCGGCATTGATCCTGTTCGCCGCCATCGCGGCGGCGCCCGCCCGGGCCGGCCAAGGAAACGGCCAAGGAAACGGGCAAGGAAACGACAAACAGAACGGACAGGAGAACCGGCAGGACAAGGCGCAGGGCAAGGAACAAGGGAACGGACAGGGGAACGGGCAGGGAGACCAGCAGGAACAGGTCGACACCGAGCACCTGTTCGGCTTCTCGGAAGGGGCCGAGACGGGCCAGAAGGGCGAGCAGGAGGTGGTGCTCGACACGGTGACGCGGATCGGCAAGCGGCGCACCGGCCCCGGCCCGTCGGCCTTCCGGGTGCTCGACACCAAGCTCAGCTACCAGTTCGATCCCACGGACGGTTTCAGCATCGAACTCGGCGTCTTCGGCGACCTGCGCCGGGTCCGCAACATCGCCGACCTCGACGATAAGGCGTTCGGCACCTTCGACGGCGTCTCGGTGGAGCTGAAGCACCAGTTCCTGCACGCCTCCGCCGAGCAGCCGGTCGGCCTCGCGCTGGAGCTGCGCCCCCGCTTCGCCCGGGTGCTGCCGGTCGAGGGCAACGGCGCGAACGTCTTCGACATGGAGAGCGTGCTCCAGCTCGAC
The DNA here is from genome assembly GCF_046557895.1 of Methylobacterium oryzisoli. NCBI lineage: Bacteria > Pseudomonadati > Pseudomonadota > Alphaproteobacteria > Hyphomicrobiales > Methylobacteriaceae > Methylobacterium > Methylobacterium oryzisoli. The sequence goes on from NZ_JBKIBX010000017.1 coordinate 65,345, forward strand.
GTCCAGGTGGTGCCGGAGCGGCTCTGGTACGGCGCGAATGTCAGCTTCGAACCGGCGGCCGGGCGGCGGCGCGGGTCGGCGGAGGGATTCCGGTCCTCGACCTTCCTGGTTTCCCAGTCCCTCGTCGGCCGCATCGCCGAAAATACCTTCCTGGGTCCGGAGATCCGCTACCTGCGCGGCTACGACGGCACCTTCCTCAACCGCCTGCAGAGCGAGGCGCTCACCCTCGGCCCGGCCTTCCACCACCGCTTCACCAAGAAGAGCTGGCTGACGTTGGCCTATGCGGGGCAGGTCTGGGGCCGGGACACGGACCGGGCCTACGCGCGGCGCGCGTTCGGCCTGTCGCAGTTCGATCGCCACGCCCTGCGGGTGAAGGTCGGCGTGGAGTTCTGACGCACCGGGCCGGACGGGGCTGGCGCCGGGCGCGGGCCTGCGGCAGTCTCGGGGCCGGGAGCCGGATCGCGGCCGGGATGTGAGGCATGACGCTCGAGACCGAGGTGCAGTCGCTGCGGCAGGTGCCGATGTTCCGGGAGATCGACCCGCCCCGGCTGAAGCTGCTCGCCTTCACGAGCGAGCGCGTCCATTTCGCGCCCGACCAGAAGTTCTTCGACCAGGGCGACGCCGCCGACGCGGCCTACCTGATCCTCGACGGGGAGGCGGCGGTGACGATCGAGGGGCCGGGCGGGGCGAGGATCCGCCTCGCGCTGCTCGGCGCAAACGCCCTCGTGGGCGAGATGGGCATCCTGGCCGACCAGCCCCGCTCCGCCACCGTGACGGCGGTGCAGGCGACGACGGCGTTGCGCATCGACCGCCGGGTCTTCCTCGAACTCCTCACCCAGTTTCCGCAGATCGCCATCGCGGTGATGCGCGAACTCGCCCATCGTCTCGAGATGACGAACCAGCAGCTCGCGCAGCGGCGCGCGGTCTAGAGCAGGCTTCGATCAGGCTGAACCATGAAGCCTGCTCTAGGTTTTTGATTTTGCCGCATTGTCTGCGACGAACCGGCATCCACTTCGTCGGAAAATGCTCTGAAGGGCGCGCCGACACCGACACCACCACGGGGACACGTCATGGATCTCGCAGCCGGTCTCAAGGGCCGCCACGTCCTGGTGACCGGGGCGTCGAGCGGCCTGGGCGATCATTTCGCACGCCTGTGCGCCCGCTGCGGCGCCTCGGTCACGGTCGCGGCCCGGCGCAAGGAGCGGCTCGACGCCCTGGTGGCGGACCTGCGCGCGGCGGGCGCGCCGGAGGCCCGCGCCCTCGCCCTCGACGTGGCGGACGCGGAGTCGGTGGCGGCTGCCTTCGCCGACCTCGCCGCCGGACTGCCGGACGTGGTGGTGAACAATGCCGGCATCGCGGACGGCGGCGCGGCCATCGACACCGACATCGACACCTTCGATCGGGTGATCGCCACCAACCTGCGCGGCGTCTGGGCGATGTCGACGGCGGCGGCCCGGGCGTGGCGGGCGGCCGGGCGCGGCGGCACCATCGTCAACATCGCGTCGATTCTCGGCCTGCGGGTGACCGGCGGGGTCGGCCCCTACACGGTCTCGAAGGCGGGCGTGGTGCAGATGACGCAGGCGCTCGGCCTCGAATGGGCGCGCCACGGCATCCGGGTCAACGCGCTCGCCCCGGGCTATGTCGGCACCGACATCAACCGCGACTTCTTCGAGAGCCCGCCCGGGCAGGCGATGATCAAGCGCATCCCGATGCGCCGCCTCGGCCGCCCGGAGGACCTCGACGGCGCCTTCCTGCTCCTCGCGGGCGACGCCTCGGGCTGGATGACCGGGGCGACGATCCCGGTGGATGGCGGGCACCTCGTCTCGGGGCTGTAGGTCCCGGCGCTGCGAGCCCCGGGGCGCCTGCCGTCCTCACTGCGTGAGGCGGGTCTGGGCCAGGGCCTTGTCGAACAGCTTGTTCAACGCCGTGGTGATGTCGTCGCCGACCTGCACCTCCGTGTACAGGTCGGGCGAGGCGCAGGCCGACATGCGGGTCCCGATCGTCGGCTGGAACGGTGCGATCCAACTCCGGTACCAGTCGTTGTTGATCGGCCGATAGGTCGTGTAGAGCACCGCCACCTTGATGCCGCGGTCCTTGAGCAGCTTGCAGGTCGATTCCTTGATCGGCTCCTGGCAGCGCGTCTTGCCCGACAGCTTCTTCGAGCAGGTATAGGGCGTATTGGCATCCGCAACGCCGTCCGAGACGAAGAAGACCACCTTCAGCGGGCTGGTCTCGGTCGCGCCGTTGCCCGGGCTCTGGATCTTCTCGGACAGCTTGGCGAAGCTGCCGTCGAAATCGGTGCACTGGTCGTCGTAGTAGCCCTGATACGGGATCGTCATCAGGTCGATGTTCTTGGCCTTGTTCTTGTTGGCGTTATGTTCGCCGCTGAGGCCGGCGATCTCGGTCAGGCCGAGCTTGGTGCAGTCGGTGCCCGGCGTGTAGATCGCGGAGCGGAACTGCTTCTTGACCATGGCCTTCTCGTCCATGCGGTCCATCAGGCTCATCGCGGCGTTGCGGACGAGGTCGATGCGCATCTGCACGCCGAGCGTCTTGGCCTTGGCGTAGAGGTCGTTGCCCTTGCTCGACAGATCGTGGCAGGCGAAGGCGCAGCCCGTGTTCTTCTCCATCTTGGTGATGTCGGCCTGGGTCGCCGCGAGGCCCATCGACGGCGAGTTGTCGAGCAGGAGGTAGAAGTCCCGGTAGACCGGCGCCGGCGATTGCGCCTTCGCGATTCCCTCCAGCGGCAGGGACCTGAACCCGAGCAGACTCATGATCGAGGTCGGCGTCGCGGCCGTGAAGCGGATCTCCGCCGAGCGCACACCGTCCTTGTCCTTGACGTCGGCCTTGACGTCGACGGAGAGGGCGGCCTTTCCGCCGCTGACGGTGGAGCGGAAGTACTGCTCGGCGGCGACGCGGGCGTCCTCGGCGGACAGCGCCAGCCCGCTGCGCGTGACGACGGACAGGACCGCCGCGTCGGCCGCCGCGTCGAGTTCGGCGCTCGCCTTGGTGGAGGCGGTGTAGTCGATCCCGAAGCTGATCAGCATCAGCAGCGGCAGGAGGAGGATTCCCAGCATGAGGGCGACGGCGCCGGACGCGTCGCGCCCGAACGAGGCCGCGAGGCCCGACAGGCGGCCCCGGAGCTGGCTCCTGCCGGCCCGCCGAAGAATGCGCAGATCCATGACCCTGGTCTCGTCCCGACGTCATCCGTTCCGCCGCCGGCGGATGGCGCCGCGGCCCGGGACAGTTTTGTGCGCAGCCGCATTGCAGAAGGTTTAAAACGACCAGATAAAGCCTGCGTCTGGACTAGTCATTTTCATCTAAGCCGCTCGCAGTACCGAGGGATCATGCCCTTAAGTCAATCATGAATTGCCAAGCTGGATCGGGGAACCGCTGAATGGCGCCAAGCATCGGCTCGGATGCGAGCATTGAATCGCGGTCGCAGCGCCCGGCCATGTCGGACCCGGCCGCTCGGGTCTGGCGGCAATCCTGTGGTCCGGTGCGGAGGCGCCGCCCCTTAGGGAGTCGGATACGTGATGAATTCCATCAACGAGCCGTCCGGATCGCGGAAATAGACGCTGATGCCGGAACCGGCGGCGCCGTTGCGGGGCACCGGGCCGAGTTCCACCGAAACACCGTGGCGATCGAGGTGGTCCATGACCTCCTCGATCGATCCCGACCAGCGGAAGCAGAGATCGCTGCCGCCGGGCATCACTGGCAGCCGGGCGCGCGGCTCGCCGATCTGGCCGGGACCGTGCACGTTGAGCTGCACGCCGCCGAAGCGGTAGGCGAAGCCCCGGCCCACCGGCACCGGCTCGGCCCCGAGCACGTCCCGGTAGAAGGCGGTGGACCGCTCCCAGTCCGAGACGTGGATCACGCAATGGTCGAGGTGGATCGCCGGGCGCAGGGGCGTGTCGGGCAGCGCCTCGGCGAGTTCGGGCAGCGGCGCGGGATCGGGCATCGGGAAGAGTCCGGCGCCGGACCGCCCGGCTCCCTTCCGAGATAGCGCGTCTCCCGCAGGCGGGAAGCCGGGTTTCCCGCACGCGGGAAACCGGGAGGTCAGCCGACGACGTCGTGCTCGATCGCCCCGAAGATCGAGTGGCCGGCGCCGTCCTTCATCTCGATGCGCAGGCGGTCGCCGGCCGAGAGGTAGGGCAGGCGTGCCCAGCCGCTGCCCAGAACCTCGGCGGCGCGCGCCTCCGCCAGGCAGGCGAAGCCCGCGCCGCCCTCCGCCACCGACCGGCCGGGTCCGCCGTCGATGCCGCGGTTCGAGACCGGCCCGGCGCTGACGAGGCTGCCGGCCCCGAGCGGATGGCGGGCCGCCGCCGCGGCGATGAGCGCGGCGAACCCGGCGCCGAGGTCGGCCCCGGCCTCCGGCCGCCCGAGGAGGGCGCCGTTGCGGGTGACGCAGAGCGGGCGCTGCGGCATGCCGCCCTGCCACGCCGGCCCGAATTCGTCGGGTGTCACCACCACGGGACCGAGGCTCGCGGTCACGCCCGCCGCCAGCGGCCCGTCGAGGTCGAGGCCGTCCGGCCGCAGCCGGTCGCGGCGGATCACCTCGCCCACCAGGGTGACGAGGCGGATGGCCTGCGCGGCCTCGTCGGGTCCGGCGCCGGCCGGAAGGTCGCCCGTGATCACCGCAAGGCCGGCCGCGAGGTCGAGGGAGGCGGTCGGGTCGGCGGGGATCGGATCGCGGGGGCCGAGGAACCCGTCCGAGACCGCCCGCCTCAGGCGGTCGGCCGGGTCGCTGGCGGGCGCCTCCGCCCCTTCCGCCTGCCGCAGCAGGGCCGTGTGGCTCGGCCAGGCCGCCGCGTGCAGCCTGGCGAAGGCCCGCGGCAGCGGCGCCGCGCAGGCATGCTCGTGGAAGCGGAACGAGGGCACCGAGCCGTGTTCGAGCTGCTCGGCCAGGGCCTCCAGGGCCGGCGCGTAGCGGGGCCAGTCGTCGAGGGCCTGCTGCAGGGTCGGCACCACGATGAAGGCGTCGGTGGCGCGGGTGAGGTCCCGCGAGACGACGACGAGGCGGCCGTCCCGGCCGTGCGCGAGGCTGGCGAGTTTCATGGGCGTCGGTGTCCTCCCAGGCCCGGACCCGGCAGCGCCGATGGCGTCGGACGCGCTCCCGCGGGGCTTCGCCTCCCATCATGGACGCGTCCGCAGCGGGACGCTACGGGCTCGGACGCGCCCGGGGGGCCGGGCGCTTCGAGCCTGGAAGGACGCGCCCGGGGCCGGGCTTTTTGGGGCTCGGAAGGACGCGCCCGGGGCCGGGCGCTATGGGGGGGGCTCAGACCCGCCCGTGGACGAGGTCGTGGATGAAGCCGAGCTTGGCGATGACCGGCGGCGCGAGGACGAAGGGATAGAGGTCGTTGAGCCCCATCGCCCGGTTGACGCTGTTGAGGGCGAAGACGACCGGCAGCCACGCGTTCACGATCATCGCGATGTCCTCCGCCGCGTAGGGGTCGAACCCGATGCGGGCGGCGAGCGTCCCGGAGGCGTCGAGGAGCGGCTGCACCTGCAGCCCGAAGCTCGACGCCATCTCCAGGGTGTCGACGATGTGCAGGTAATGCGCCCAGGTCTCGGCGAAATCCTCCCAGGGATGGGTGGTGGCGTAGGCCGAGACGAAGCGCTCCTGCCAGTCCGCGGGCGGTCCCTCGGCGTAGTGGCGTTCGAGCGCCTGCCCGTAATCCTGGGAATCGTCCCCGAACACCGCCCTGCAGGCCTCCAGCTTGCCCCGGTCGCGCACCAGGATGTCCCAGTAGTGATGGCCGACCTCGTGCCGGAAGTGGCCGAGCAGGGTGCGGTACGGCTCGCCCATCGCGGCGCGGCGCTTCTCGCGCTCGGCGTCGTCCGCCTCCACGAGGGCGATGGTGATGACGCCGTTGTCGTGGCCGGTCATCACCTTCGGTCCGTCGGCGGGCGGATCGGCCAGGAAGTGGAAGATCAGGCCGTGCTCGGGATCCTCGGTCCGGGTCTTCAACGGCAGGTTCCAGCGCAGCAGGGAGTAGATCAGCCGGTGCTTGGCGACCTCGATCTTGCGCCACGCTTCGAGATGGGCCGGGTCCGCGATGTCGGGAATCGTGCCGTTGTGGCGGCAGGCGAGGCAGAAGGCGTCGCCCGAGCCCGGCGGCACCAGCCAGTTGCAGGCATCCGGCACGGCGTTGGCGCAGAAGCGGCTCGGCCGGTCCCTGGCGGCGAGCGGCGTCCAGTCCTCGCCCCCGGCCGGCTCCAGCGCCGAGAGCGTGCCGGTCTCGGGCAGGTAGGCGAGCCGATGGCCGCAGCGCTGGCAGGTCCGGTTCTCGAAGTACAGGATGTTGCCGCAGGACTGGCACTGGAACAGCTTCATCGGGGTCTCCTGGCGACCATCTCAGGCGAACGGCCTCTTGGCGAAGGCCTCTTGGCGAAGGCCTCTTGGCGAAGGCCTCTTGGCGAAGGCCTCTTGGCGAAGGCCTCTTGGCGAAGGCCTCTTGGCGAAGGCCTCTTGGCGAAGGCCTCTTGGCGAAGGCCTCTTGGCGAAGGCCTCTTGGCGAAGGCCTCTTGGCGAAGGCCTCTTGGCGAAGGCCTCTTGGCGAAGGCCTCTTGGCGAAGGCCTCTTGGCGAAGGCCTCTTGGCGAAGGCCTCTTGGCGAAGGCCTCTTGGCGAAGGCCTCTTGGCGAAGGCCTCTTGGCGAAGGCCTCTTGGCGAAGGCCTCTTGGCGAAGGCCTCTTGGCGAAGGCCTCTTGGCGAAGGCCTCTTGGCGAAGGCCTCTTGGCGAAGGCCTCTTGGCGAAGGCCTCTTGGCGAAGGCCTCTTGGCGAAGGCCTCTTGGCGAAGGCCTCTTGGCGAAGGCCTCTTGGCGAAGGCCTCTTGGCGAAGGCCTCTTGGCGAAGGCCTCTTGGCGAAGGCCTCTTGGCGAAGGCCTCTTGGCGAAGGCCTCTTGGCGAAGGCCTCTTGGCGAAGGCCTCTTGGCGAAGGCCTCTTGGCGAAGGCCTCTTGGCGAAGGCCTCTTGGCGAAGGCCTCTTGGCGAAGGCCTCTTGGCGAAGGCCTCTTGGCGAAGGCCTCTTGGCGAAGGCCTCTTGGCGAAGGCCTCTTGGCGAAGGCCTCTTGGCGAAGGCCTCTTGGCGAAGGCCTCTTGGCGAAGGCCTCTTGGCGAAGGCCTCTTGGCGAAGGCCTCTTGGCGAAGGCCTCTTGGCGAAGGCCTCTTGGCGAACGGGCTTTTCGCGAACGTGCCGCGACGCCCGAGGTTCAGCCCCCGCAGAGGGCGAATGCCGTGGATGCACGAGAGCGGCCATCAGGGCGGCCATCAGCGCGGCCATTCGTCGGCTGCCGCGGCATTCCCCGCGTTCCCATCCGGCCGAGCGATCCGCCGCCCGGACGACCCGATCCGGGGCGGATCGGCGCTCTCGCAGCGGGACCGGGAACCGCATCGCGTCGCGACCACTCGACGCGGCTAACTGTTAGCTGGCTTCTCGACCTTGCGTAATGATGCTACCTGCCGTTGAGTTCGATGGCCCTCTCGCCGAAGGTCCATGCCGAATTTGCGCCTCCCGCACGCCAATCTAGCGGAGTACCTGCGCCTGATCGACGGCCTCGATATGGTCGGACTCTGGCGCTGGAGCTTCGTGACGAACGAGCAGCATTGGTCGCAGGGCCTCTATCACCTGCTCGGCCTGGACGCGCGGGCGGTCAAACCGGACTTCGCGCTGCTCCTGAGCCTGCTGCACCCGGAGGATCGCCTGCCGCTGCCGGAGTTCCGGCAATCCCTGCTCGACGGGCTCCTCATCGACCGTCGGGTGCGCCTGATCCGCCCGGACGGCACGCTGCGCGTCGTGCGGAGCCGGGCGGAGGTATTCGTCGATCCGATGGGGCGCCCCCTGCGGGCCGCGGGGGCGCTGATCGACGTCAGCAACGAGGAGGCGCTCGCCAAGGCGCGCCGCGCCGAGCAGCGCCAGCGGCAGGCCCTGTTCGAGCAGGCGCAGGTCTTCACCGTCTGGATCGATCGCGTCCCGACCGTCGAGTGGGCGCCGGAATACCTGGCGCTCACCGGCTGCACCAACGAGGAACTGGTCGACGACTGGACCCGCTCGGTGGCGCCGGAGGACCGACCGGCCCTGCACGATTGGCTGTGGACGCATTTCGACACGCACAAGCCCGGCTCGTTCGGCATGACCGTGCTCCTGGCGGATGGGACGGCCCGGCGCTTCACGCACGTGAACGTCCCGTTGCGCCGGAGCGACGGATCGATCGAGGGCTGGGCCGCGGCGAACTTCCCTCAGGGGGTCGCGCCGCCCCGGCCCACGGGCCGCCTGCGCGAGGGGCTGGAGCAGGGCATCGAGCCCCGCCACCTGCGCGCCGCCCGCGCCCTCCTGAGCTGGACGCTGGAGGATCTCGCGCGGGCGAGCGGCCTCTCGCTCTCGACCGTCCGCCGCCTGGAGGAGGATCCGGAGGGCGGACGGCGCAGCCGTCCCCTGGTGCTGGCGGCCCTGCGGGCGGCCGGCATCACCTTCACGCTCGTCGAGGGCAACCGGATCGCGGTGGCGTTGACGGAGTGAGGCTTCCGCCGAACATCTCCCGCGCCGACGGCCGACGCGGCCGAGCGGGCCTTGACGCGGCGCGCGCGAGCGGCAACCGACGAGGCCGCGGGCGAGTTGGCGTGGGTTGCCCGGAGAAGGAGACGCGCATGGCCATGAACGGTGCCGAGAGCCTGGTCCGCACGCTGGTGGCGGGGGGCGTCGAGGTCTGCTTCACCAATCCGGGCACGTCGGAGATGCACTTCGTGGCGGCGCTCGACCGGGTCGAGGGCATGCGCGCCGTGCTGTGCCTGTTCGAGGGCGGGGCGACGGGCGCCGCGGACGGCTACGCCCGCATGGCCGACAAGCCGGCCTCGACCCTGCTCCATCTCGGCCCCGGCCTCGGCAACGGCATCGCCAACCTGCACAATGCCCGCCGCGCCCGCTCGCCCCTCGTCAACATCGTGGGCGAGCACGCCACCTATCACCGGGCCTACGACGCGCCGCTCACCTCGGACATCGAGGGGCTGGCGCGGCCGGTCTCGGCCTGGGTGCGCACCGGCCTGAGCGCGCGGGAGGTGGCGGCGGACGGGGCCGCCGCCGTCGCGGCGTCCCTCTCGCCGCCGGGCGGCGTCGCCACCCTGATCCTGCCGGCCGACACCGCCTGGGAGGAGGGGAGCGGCGTCGCCCCGCCGGTGCCGGTGCCGGCGCGGGCGCCGGTGCAGGAGGAGGCGATCGTGCACGCGACCGCGGCCCTGCGCAGCGGCGAGCCGGTGCTGCTGCATCTCGGCGACCGGGCGGTGCGCGGGGAGGGGCGCCGCATCGCCGCGCGCATCGCGCAGAAGACCGGCGCGCAGCTCCTCGCCATGACCTCGAACGCCCGCATCGACCGCGGCGCCGGCACCGTGCCGATCGAGCGGCTGCCCTATCCGGTCGATCAGGCCCGCGCGGTGCTCGAACCCTTCCGGCACATCATCCTGATCGGCGCGACGCTGCCCGTCGCCTTCTTCGCCTATCCGGGCAAGCCGAGCGCGCTGGCGTCACCCACCTGCGACGTCTTCGCGCTGGCCACCCCCGAGCAGGATCAGATCGACGCGCTGGAGCGGCTGGCCGAGGCGGTCGGCGCTCCCGCGGCGGTCGGTGCGCCCGCGGAGGCCCCGCCTCCCGCGAGCCCCCGGCCGGACCTGCCGGGCGGGGACCGCCTCGACCAGGACGCGATCGCCCGCGTGCTCGGCGCGCTGATCCCCGAGGGTGCGATCGTCTGCGACGAATCGATCACCACCGGGCGCAACTTCTTTCCCGCGACCCACGCGGCGGCCCCGCACGCGTGGCTGCAGCTCAGCGGCGGGTCGATCGGGCTCGGCATCCCGATGGCCACCGGGGCGGCGGTGGCCTGCCCGGACCGCAAGGTGATCACGCTCCAGGCCGACGGCAGCGCGCTCTACACGGCGCAGGCCCTCTGGACGCAGGCGCGCGAGCGGCTCGACGTGGTGACCCTGATCTGGTCGAACCGCTCCTACGCCATCCTGAAGGCGGAACTCGCCAACGTGGGCGCCAATCCGGGCCGCAAGGCCATCGACATGCTCACCCTCGACGATCCGCCGATCGACTGGCCGAGCCTCGCGCGCGGCTACGGCGTCGAGGGGCGGCGGGTCGAGACGCTCGCCCAGTTCATCGACACTTTCCGGCACGCGCTCTCCCGGCGCGGGCCGTTCCTGATCGAGGTGGCGCTCTGACGGCATCTCGATCGTTTTCCGCAAGGAACCGCTGCGCACGCAAAGTATAGCCGTCGAAATTTCAAGATCTCTTAACGACCTCGCAGGCAATCAGGATCGATCACCCTGCACGAGAGATCGATGAGCGACACGGCTGACCCGGTTTTGGCGGAGGCCCTGCTGCGACGCTGGCAATCCGCACGGCTCACCTCGCGTGGCGTTCCGGCCTACGAGGACGTGGTTCTGGGCAATCTCGGGCGCGGGGGCGGCCGCGTCGCCCTGGTGGCCGTCAGGCCCGAGGGGGGCGCGACGATCCTCTGGGGCGGGGACGCGTTCGAGGCCTGGCTCGGCGGCCCTGCGCGCGACGTGGCGGTCGCGGACCTGAGCGAGGGGCTCGGCCATTCCCTGTCTCAGATCGTCGCCGATGCGGGGACGGGCGACGAGCCCGTGCGGACGCGCTGCAACCGGGTGAGCGGCGGCGTCGTGCTCACCACCGACCTGATCGGGCTGCCGCTGCGCGGGCGCGGGGGCGGGCGCTTCGTCCTCCTCTGCCTCGCCGGCGAGACGACCCGGACTAACCTCCTGCGGGCCGTCTTCCGCGCCACCGGGCAGGGCATGCTGGCGCTCGGCGCCCTGCGCGACGAGGGCGGGCGCCCGATCGACTTCCAGGTCGTCGCGCTCAACGAGGCCACCGCGACGATGTTCGGGCGCCGCGTCGAGGAGGTGCTGTGGCAGCGCCTCACCGCCGTGCTGCCGGACCTGCCGGCCGCCACGACGCTCGCGCGGCTGACCGAGGCGCTCGGCCGGCAGGGCCGGCTCGCCTACGAGACGGCGTATCGCCGGGACGACGGAACGCTGCTGCACCTCCGGGTGGAGGTCGCCTCCCTCGGCGACCTGCTCGGCCTCACGCTCACCGACATCGGCGACATGAAGGCCCGGGAGGCCTCCGCCCGCCTCCTGTTCGAGACCAACCCGCTGCCGATGTGGGTGTGCGGCGAGGACGGGCGCTTCCTCGCGGTCAACGACGCGGCCGTGGACCATTACGGCTACGCGCGGCACGACTTCCTGGCGATGTCGGTCGCGGATCTCGGCGCGTCCGGCGCGGACCCGGCGCCCGGGGGCGTGGTGGGGCACCGCCGCCGGGGCGGCGGGGCGATCGAGGTGACGACCTACTCGCGGGCCATCCCCTTCGAGGGGCGGCCCGCGACGCTGACGGCCGTGGTCGACGTCACCGAGATGCGGCGGGCCGAGGCCCGCATCGTCCACATGGCGCATCACGACGCGCTCACGGACCTGCCCAACCGCGTGCTGTTCCGTGCGCGCCTGACCGAGGCGATGGCCGGCCTGCCGGGGCGCGGGGGCCGCGTCGGCCTGCTCTGCCTCGACCTCGACCATTTCAAGGTCGTGAACGACTCGCTCGGCCATCCGGCCGGCGACGACCTGCTGCGGCAGGTGTCTTCCCGCCTGCGCACCTGCGCGGCGCAGGCCGGGACGGTGGCGCGGCTCGGCGGCGACGAGTTCGCGATCGTGCTCGGGGCCGAGCGGCCGGAGGCCGTGGTGGCCTGCGCCGAGGCGGTGGTCGCGGCCCTTTCCCGGCCCTTCGGCCTCGCCGGCCAGGAGGTCACGGTGGGCGTGAGCATCGGCGTCGCCCTCGCGCCCGAGCACGGAACGGATCCCGACCTGCTCCTGCGCAAGGGCGACATGGCGCTCTACGCCGCCAAGGCGGAGGGCCGGCGCACGGTCCGGCTGTTCGAGCCGACGATGGATGCGGCCCTGCAGGCGCGCCGGGCGCTGGAGGCGGATCTGCGCGCCGCGGTGGCGGCGGGTGCGCTCGACGTGCACTACCAGCCGATCCTCTCGGCCCGCAGCCTCGCCGTGACGGGCTGCGAGGCGCTGCTGCGCTGGCACCACCCGGAGCGGGGCCTCGTCTCCCCGGCCGAGTTCGTGCCGGTCGCCGAGGAGGCGGGCCTGATCGGGCAGATCGGCGAGTGGGTGCTGCACACCGCCTGCCGGGAGGCCGCGGGCTGGCCGGAGCCCCTGCGGGTCGCCGTGAATCTCTCGCCGGTGCAATTTCGCAACCCGGGCCTGGCTCTCGGCGTGGCGGCGGCGCTCGCGGCGACCGGCCTGCCGGCGCACCGGCTCGAACTGGAGATCACCGAGACCGTGCTCCTGTCGGAGAACGCCGCCAACATCGCGATGCTGCACGCGCTGCGCGACCTCGGAGAGCGCATCGCCATCGATGATTTCGGCACCGGCTACTCGTCGCTCAGCTACCTGCGCGCCTTCCCGTTCGACAAGATCAAGATCGACCGCTCCTTCACGCGCGCCCTCGGCCTCGACGGCCATTCGACCGCGATCGTGCGGGCCGTGATCGAGCTGGGGGCGAGCCTCGGCATCACCACCGTGGCCGAGGGCGTCGAGACGCAGCAGCAGTTCCAGCACCTGCGCGCCGGCCCCTGCGACGAGGTGCAGGGCTTCCTGTTCGGACGTCCGGTGCCGGCCGCGGAGGTGCGCCGCCTCGTCGCCGCCCGCGCGGCGGGAAGCGCGGCGGCCTGAAGCCGGCGTGACGGATCGGCCGCGCCTGCGGCCCGAATGACACACCCTGGCGGCCCGGGAGCGGTTAGGCAGAGCGCCATGACTCCTCCTGACCGAATCGGGGTGCGTTGATGCTGCCGCGCCGGATCCTCCTCGCCCTCCTGGCGGGCCTGCCGCTCGCCGCCTGCAACGCCCGCGCCCCCGCGCGGGTCGCGGCCGTGGACGAGGACGCCGCGTGGTACATCGGCACGATGCCGGACCAGCCCTTCGACGTGCCTCTCGTCGACCGCAGCCGGATGGACCCCAAGTACCGGCGCCAGACCGTCGCCTACCGGGGGCCGGAAAAGCCCGGCACCATCGTGGTCGACATCGACGAGCGCCACCTCTACCTCGTGCAGGACGGCGGCGAGGCGATCCGCTACGGCGTCGGGGTCGGCAAGCTCGGCTTCTCGTGGAAGGGCACGGCCTCGGTCGGCCGCAAGGGCGTCTGGCCCGATTGGGGGCCGACTTCCCGGATGGTCAGCCTCAACCCCGACCTGCCGCGCTCGCGCAAGGGCGGCGTCGACAATCCCCTCGGCGCGCGCGCCCTCTACCTCTACCAGGGCGGGCGCGACATCCTGTTTCGCATCCACGGCACCAACGAGCCCTGGAGCATCGGCGAGCAGATGTCCTCGGGCTGCGTGCGCATGCTCAACGAGGATGTGGTGGACCTCTACGAGCGCGTGCCGGTGGGCACCACCGTGCTGGTCAAGCGCCACGGCCGGTACCGGGTCTGAGGGACGGCCGCCCAGCCCCTCGACCAGAATCGTGCCCAGCCGATGTCGGTCCGGGGCGGCCCCGTTCGTCTTGACCATGAGGGGCGCGACCGACGCGGCCCCGCCCGATGGGAGAGACCGATGCGCGTGATGGTTCTGGTCAAGGCGACGCCCGAGAGCGAGTCCGGCCTCATGCCGAGCCGCGACCTCCTGGAGGCCATGGGCCGCTACAACGCGGAGCTGATCGAGGCGGGCCTCCTCAAGGCCGCGGACGGCCTTCGTCCGTCCCGGGACGGCAAGCGGATCGTGTTCGACGGCCCGAGCCGCACCGTGGTGGACGGTCCCTTCCCGGCGACGCAGGAACTCGTGGCCGGGTACTGGGTCTGGGAGGTGAAGGACATGGCGGAGGCGGTGGCGTGGGCCGAGCGCTGCCCCAACCCCATGCCGAGCCGGAGCGAGATCGAGATCCGCCCCTTCTACGAACTGGCCGACTTCACCTGACGCATTCTTCGGCGCCCGGCGGACCGGTTCGCTGGTCCGCCACTCAGGACACCCTCACGACGTCTTGGCGAACAGCGCGCCGCTCCTCGCGCCGTCGGCACCGAGGCCGAGCATCTCGGTCTCGAAGCGCCGGCCTGTCCGCCTGAGGCGAAACAGGGGCTGGCCCGGCCGGTATACGGCAACCCCGTAGGCGTTGACCGGCCGTCCGTAGCCGTAACTCCGGAAGGCCACCGTGATCTCCCGGGCCGAGCCCGTCACCTCGCACAGGATCGTGGTGTCGGTCTGGAAGCCGCTGCTGGTGAGCTGGCAGGGCCGCCCGGAGGCGGGCGCCAGCCGCAGGGTGTGAACGACGACGACCGCGCTTCCCCCGGCGGTGCGCCCGCCATCGGCGGCGTACGCGTAGGTGCCCGCCCAGTCTCCCGTCCCATCGGGCGCGGCCCCCGCGGGCGCTCCCCTGAGCGCCGCAGCAAGCATCAGGGCCGGGCCGATCACCGCCTTGGCTGAACGTCGCACCGGATCTCCTTTCGTCGCGGCCTCTCCTGCCGCGGCCTTATCGATCCGGGCCGCCCGCACCGCAACGGCTCCCGCGGCGCGGCGGTCAGCGGCCGGTGGGCGCAGGTGCGGAGCCGATCGGTTCAGCTTGCGTTGTGCCGAGGGATGGTCCAACCCCGGCGAAGCTCACGCCCGAAACCCGGACGAACGGACGAACACCATGACGAAGTGGGTCTACACCTTCGGTGACGGCAAGGCCGAGGGGCAATCCGCGATGCGCAACCTCCTCGGCGGCAAGGGGGCGAACCTCGCCGAGATGTCGAATCTCGGCCTGCCCGTGCCGCCCGGCTTCACGATCACCACCGAGGTCTGCACCTACTTCTACGATCACGGCCGGCAATACCCGCCGGACCTGCAGGAGCAGGTCGACGCCGCGCTGGAGGCGGTGGGCGCGCTCGCCGGGCGGCGCTTCGGGGACGCCGCGATGCCGCTCCTCGTCTCCGTGCGCTCCGGCGCCCGGGCCTCGATGCCCGGCATGATGGACACGGTGCTCAACCTCGGCCTCAACGACGCAACGGTCGAGGCGCTGGCGGCCAGCGCGGGCGACCCGCGCTTCGCCTACGACAGCTACCGCCGCTTCATCACCATGTACTCGAGCGTGGTGCTGGGCGTGGAGCACCACTCGTTCGAGGAGGTGCTGGAGCGCTACAAGGAGACCAAGGGCCTCAACCTCGACACCGAGCTGTCGGCGCAGGACTGGAAGCACCTGATCGGCGAGTACAAGGCGCTGGTGAAGCGCGAACTCGGCGAGGATTTTCCGCAGGACCCGCAGGCCCAGCTCTGGGGCGCCATCGGCGCGGTGTTCGGCTCGTGGATGAACCCGCGGGCGAACAAGTACCGCGAGCTGCACAACATCCCGGCGAGCTGGGGCACCGCCGTCAACGTGCAGGCGATGGTGTTCGGCAACATGGGCGACACCTCGGCCACGGGCGTCGCCTTCACGCGCAATCCCTCGACGGGCGAGAAGGCGCTCTACGGCGAGTTCCTGATCAACGCCCAGGGCGAGGACGTGGTGGCGGGCATCCGCACCCCGCAGGACATCACCGAGGCCGCCCGCATCGAGTCCGGCTCCGACAAGCCCTCGATGGAGCGGGCGATGCCGGAGGCCTACGCGGAGCTGGTGCGGATCTACGGCCTGCTCGAACACCATTACCGCGACATGCAGGACATGGAGTTCACGGTCGAGACCGGGAAGCTCTGGATGCTGCAGACCCGCAACGGCAAGCGCACCGCCAAGGCGGCCCTGCGCATCGCCGTGGAACTGGCGGGCGAGGGCCTGATCACGAACGAGGAGGCGATCGGCCGCGTGGAGCCCGCCTCCCTCGACCAGCTCCTGCACCCGACCATCGACCCCAAGGCCGAGCGCCAGGTGATCGCTACCGGCCTGCCGGCCTCGCCGGGGGCCGCCTGCGGCGAGATCGTGTTCAACTCCGAGGAGGCCGAGGCCGCCAGGAAGGCCGAGCGCAAGGTCATCCTGGTGCGCGTCGAGACGTCGCCCGAGGACATCCACGGCATGCACGCGGCCGAGGGCATCCTCACCACCCGCGGCGGCATGACCTCGCACGCGGCCGTGGTGGCGCGCGGCATGGGCAAGCCCTGCGTCTCGGGCGCGGGCGCGATCCGGGTCGACTACAACGCCCGCACCTTCTCGGTCGGCGGCGTGACGCTGAAGGCCGGCGACATCGTCACCATCGACGGCTCGAACGGGCAGGTGATCCGCGGCGAGATGCCGATGCTGGAGCCCGAACTCTCGGGCGACTTCGCGACCCTGATGAGCTGGGCCGACGAGGTCCGCACCATGAAGGTGCGCGCCAACGCCGAGACGCCCGCGGATGCGCGCGCGGCCCGCACCTTCGGCGCCGAGGGCATCGGCCTGTCGCGCACCGAGCACATGTTCTTCGACGAGGGCCGCATCACCGCCGTGCGGGAGATGATCCTGTCCGACGACGCGGAGGGCCGGCGCGGCGCGCTCGCCAAGCTCCTGCCCTACCAGCGGGCGGATTTCGTGGAGCTGTTCACCATCATGTCGGGCCTGCCGGTCACGATCCGGCTGCTCGACCCGCCGCTGCACGAGTTCCTGCCCAAGGAGGAGGAGGTCGGGGCCTTCGCGGCCGAGACCGGCCTGTCGGCGGACAAGCTGCGCCGCCGCATGACGGAGCTGCACGAGACCAACCCGATGCTCGGCTTCCGCGGCTGCCGCCTGGCGATCCTGTTTCCCGAGATCGCCGAGATGCAGGCCCGCGCGATCTTCGAGGCCGCGGTCGAGGCCGGCAAGCAGACGGGCAAGCCGGTGATCCCGGAGGTGATGGTGCCGCTCGTCTTCACCAAGGCCGAGTTCGACCTCGTGAAGGCCCGCATCGACGCGATGGCGAAGGCCGTGTCGCAGGAATCCGGCACGCCGGTGGAGTACCAGGTCGGCACGATGATCGAGCTTCCGCGCGCGGCCCTGCGGGCGGGCGACATCGCCGAGACGGCGGAGTTCTTCTCCTTCGGCACCAACGACCTGACGCAGACCACCCTGGGCATCAGCCGCGACGATGCCGGCACCTTCCTGGGGCCTTATGCCAAGAACGGCATCCTCAGCGCCGACCCCTTCGTGTCGATCGACCAGGAGGGCGTGGGCGAACTGGTGAGGATCGGAGTCGAGCGCGGCCGGGCGGTGCGGCCGGACATCAAGCTCGGCATCTGCGGCGAGCACGGCGGCGACCCCGATTCGATCGCCTTCTGCCAGGAGATCGGCCTCGACTACGTGTCCTGCTCGCCCTACCGCGTGCCGATCGCCCGGCTCGCGGCGGCCCAGGCGGCGCTCCAGGCGAAGCCGCAGAGCCAGGCCTGAGACGCCAGAGACGCGGGACGGTCGCGGCCGCCCCGCCTTAACCCCCTCTCAACCATGCTCCCCGACAGTGTTCCGGACGCCGTGCGGCGCCCGGACACACCCGGCGCCGGCCCGGCCAGGATCAACGGGTGCGGGACGGGCGCGTGGCCAGACGGGCGGCGAGAGCGACGGGCGGGCGGCGGGCGCGCCGGGGGCGGGGGTTGCGCTGGATCTGCGCGGCGACCGCGCCGTGGGTGCTGGGTGCAGGGCTCCTCGTCTCCTTCACGGCCTCGGCGGGCTTCGACGCCTCGCCCGGGGCGAGCGTCATCCCGGGCCTCACCGCCCGCGCGGTGCCGCCCCTGCCGCCCGGCGGCCTGATCGGTCCGGTCGAGCGCGCGGTCGCGATCCTCGATGCCGCGCCGCTGCGCGACGACCTGAAGGTGGATGCCGAGGCGCTGCCCGCGCCGCACCGGGCCGCCAAGACCGACGCGCTCGCGGGATTCCGGTCCGGCACGGAGCGTCCGCTGCCCGCGCGCGGCTGGATCGGCGGGATCGGGAGCGGCATCGCCGCCTCCCTCACGCCCGGCCCGGCCACGTGGAATCCCGACCTCGACGCCGCGAGCGGCTTCGTGCCCTTCCCGGACGAGGAGGGCGGGGACCGGGCGGCCGAGAGTTCGCCGGCGAGCGCCGCCTCCGACGCGACCCGGGGCGGGGCGGACGGCGCCCGCACCCGCGAGACGCGCCAGGACGGAGCCACGCCCGCGGTGCCGCGCGCCGTCGCCCTGTCCTCCACCACGCCGGCGCCCGCCGACGCCATCCCGGTCGAGGTGCTGGCGGGGGGCCAGTTGCCGGGCCAGTTGCCGGGCCTTGGCTCGCCGCGCCTCGACCGCGCGGCCCGCGGCGGCGAGATGCTGGCGGCCAAGCCGCTCGACCCCACCGACGAGGCGCGGCGGCGCTACGCCGACCTGATCACCCCGGACACCGCCGAGAAGGAGCAGCGCTGCCTCGCGGAAGCGGTCTATTTCGAGGCCCGCGGCGAGCCCGAACAGGGCCAGGCGGCGGTCGCCCAGGTGGTGCTCAACCGCGCCAAGAGCGGCCTCTACCCGTCGAACATCTGCGGCGTCGTCTACCAGAACCGCCACCGCTACCTCGGCTGCCAGTTCTCCTTCGCCTGCGAGGGACGGTCCCTGCGCATCACCGACGATTCCTCGTGGTCCACCGCCACGCGCGTCGCCCGGGCGGTGGTGGAGGGGCGCACCTACCTGGCCGATGTCGGCGGGGCCACCCACTACCACGCCGACTACGTGAAGCCGCGCTGGTCGCGCCGGCTGAAGAAGATGGACGTGATCGGCCGCCACATCTTCTATCAGCTCAAGCCGGGGCAGACCTGAGGCGCTGCGCCCGTCAACCGGTCCGCACCGCCATCCTCACCAGGATCCCGCGTTAAGATTGACAGGTCGATCTGTAGTTGAGCGCAACCCGCCGGGACGGCGTCAGGGCCGGAGATCGACACGCGGGGCTGAGCGGAATCCTGCGCGATGCGCCGAAATACGTAGTATTTTACGAGGGTGACTTTACCCTCCGGCGGGTTTCGACTTGCCGCAGGGGCGGGCACGCGGCTTCCATGGCGGCCAAGCGCGGCGGGTGTTTTTCCCGTGCGCGCGCCCGTCGTCCTGTCTTGCGTGAGGCCCCTCGATGACCGCTGCGGTCACCCGTCTCTCCCTGTCGCTCGCCGCTGCGGCGGGCGCCGTCCTCGTCGCCCTGCCGGCCGCCGCCGGCGGCTACGGCTGCGTCACCGCCGAGTGCTACCGGCGCGTCTCCACGCCGCCGGTCTACGGCACCGTGTCCGAGCAGGTGATGGTCCGCCCGCCGCGCACGGTGACGCAGGTCATCCCGCCGGTCTACGACGTGGTGGCCGAGAAGGTGATGGTCTCGCCGGGTGGCCGGGTCTGGCAGACCTCCTACGACGCCTACGGGCAGCTCGTGGGCTGCTGGGTGACGACGCCGCCGCGCTTCGCCGTGCGCCAGCGCCGCGTGCTGGTCCGCCCGGCCGAGGTGGTGCCGCAGGTGATCCCGCCGGCCTACGCCTCCTTCCAGCGCCGCGTCCTCGTCGAGCCGGCCCGCTCGGCCTGGGTGCAGGCCGGCGGTGCCGGGTACGGCGGTGGCGGGTACGGGGGTCCCGGGTACGGCCGGTACGGCGGCCCCGCGCCCTACGGCGGTCCCGGCTACCCGGGCACCTACGGCCCGGCGGGCGGCGTGGTCGGGGCCGGGCTCGGCCTCGCGGGTGCGGGCGTCGGCCTCGGCGTCGCCACCGCGGGCGCGGCGGCGGGCTTCGCCCTCGGGGGCGGCAACCCCTACGACGGCTACTGAGACGGACCGGCCCCGGAGTGCTCCGGGGCCGCGCACGCCTTGCCGGCCCGGCCCGCCCGCCCCACAAGAGCGGACGGGCGACTTTGGAGGCCGGGATGGCGACGTTCAAGGCGGTGGTGATCGAGAAGGGCGAGGGCGGGCAGCGCGCGGCGCTCACGACCTTCGACGAGGCCGACCTGATGGAGGGCGATGTCACCGTGCGGGTGACGCACTCGACCCTGAACTACAAGGACGGGCTCGCGCTCACCGGCCAGGCGCCCGTGGTCCGCCGCTTCCCGATGATCCCCGGCATCGACTTCGCGGGCGTGGTGGAGCAGTCGAGCCACCCCGCCTGGAAGCCGGGCGACGCGGTGGTGCTCAACGGCTGGGGCACCGGCGAGACGCATCTCGGCGCCTATGCCGAAAAAGCCCGGGTGAAGGGCGACTGGCTGGTGCCGTTGCCGGCCGCGCTCACGCCCCAGCAGGCGATGGCGATCGGCACCGCCGGCTACACCGCCATGCTCTCGGTGCTGGCCCTGGAGCGCCACGGGCTGCGGCCGGATTCCGGACCCGCCGTGGTGACGGGGGCGGCGGGCGGCGTCGGCTCGGTGGCGATCGCGCTCCTCGCCAAGGCCGGCTGGCACTTGATCGCCTCGACGGGACGCGCCGCGGAGGCCGATTACCTGCGCGGCCTCGGCGCGGCGGAGATCATCGACCGTGCGGAGCTGTCGAAGCCGGGCAAGCCGCTCGCCAAGGAGCGCTGGGCGGCGGGCATCGACGCGGTGGGCTCCACCACGCTCGCCAACCTGCTGTCGATGACCCGCTACGGCGGCGCGGTCGCGGCCTGCGGGCTCGCCGGCGGCATGGACCTGCCGACTTCAGTGGCGCCCTTCATCCTGCGCGGCATCGCGCTCTACGGGATCGACAGCGTGATGGCGCCCCAGGCGCTGCGGCGCGAGGCGTGGACCCGGCTCGCGCGCGACCTCGACCACGCGGCGCTCGCCGCCATGACGACGACGATCGGCCTCGACGCGGTGATCGACCAGGGCCCGGAGATCCTGGCCGGCCGCACCCGCGGGCGCGTGGTCGTGGCGATCGGCTGAGCAGGCTGCCTGCGCAAAGGACGGATGGCCACGCTGGAACCTTGACGGTGATTCGCGCATTGCCTGCTTCATGAGCATCGCCTTCGTCCGTGAGCCGGAGGGCGGGGAAGCCTTCGAGGATCTCCCCGACCGTCCGATCTCTCCGCACCCGAACTTCGTCACTCCTCGGGGCCTTGCCCTGATCGAGGCGGAACTCGATCGGCTGCATGCCGAGCACGCCGCGCTGGCTCCCGACGACAAGGCGAACCTCTCCCGGGTCAACCGCGACCTGCGCTACTGGACCGCCCGGCGCAACTCCGCCCAGGTGGTCGAGCCGACGCCCGGCGACACGGTGCATTTCGGCTCGACCGTCACGGTCGAGCGCGACGGCGGCCAGCGCCAGACCTTCCACATCGTCGGCGAGGACGAGTCCGACCCCGCCAAGGGCAGCATCGCCTACGTGGCCCCGCTCGCGCGGGCGCTCACCGGCAAGCAGGCCGGCGACGTGGTGACCGTGGCCGACCACGAGGTCGAGATCATCGAGGTGCGCTGACCGGCCCGCGGCCCTCGATCAGGTCCCGCTCGCGGGCGATCTCAGCCGCAGCGAAGTCGAGGAAGGCCCGCACCCGGGCCGAGTGGCGCAGGTCCGCGTGGGTGAGGAGCCAGAGGCCGGCGGCGAGGTCGGGCTCGGGCGCGGAGAGCCGCATCAGGCCGGGCCGGCGGTCGCCGGTCAGACAGGTGAGGGGGGCGATGCCGATGCCCGCCTCGACCGCCTCCACCAAGCCCGCCACCGTGTCGAGCCGCACCGCGACGCGGGCCGGGTCCGCGCGGGCGGCGACGTAGCGGGCGACCTTCGCGGCCCCGGTCCCTTCCGCGAGCGACACCCAGCGCCGGGCGGACAGGGGCGTCCGCGTCCCGTCCGCCGCCCGCCCGTACAGCGCCCAGGCGATGGTGGCGAGGCGGCGCCCCACCAGCGTGTCGGGCGGATCGTCGGTGGCGCGCACCGCCACGTCGGCGTCGCGCTTCGAGAGGTTGAGCGGCTGGTTCGACAGGACGACGTCGACCTGGACCTCCGGGTAGCGCGCGCAGAACCGCGCCAGGATCGGCGCCAGCAACTCGTTGAACAGCGAATCCGCCGTGGTGATGCGCAGGCCGCCCGAGACGGCGAGCACCTGCCCGTCGAGCTTGCGCGAAAAAGCCGCGACATCGTCCTCCATCCGTCCGGCGACGCGGGCCATCTCCTCGCCCGCGGGCGTCGGCGCGTAGCCGGTGCGGTGGCGCTCGAACAGACTCGTGCCGAGCGTCGCCTCGATCTGGCCGAGGCGCCGGAAGGCCGTGGAGTGGTTGATGCCGAGCCGCTCGGCAGCGTGTCCGAGGCCGCGGTGGTCGGCGATGGCCTTGATCAGCCGGAAATCGTCCCAGGCGAGGGGAGGCGCCACGGCGGTTCGTGCATCCCTGCAAGTTCGGGCTTGCAGACTAGACCATTCCGCTCGGGCGCGCGATCCCCGATGGTACACCCATGGCGGCCCGCGCCATGTGCGGCGGAGGGGGCCATCACGGGGATGTCCGATGGCGAAGGTTCTGGTGCTCTACTACTCCACCTACGGCCACATCGAGCAGATGGCCTACGCGATGGCCGAGGGCGTGCGCGAGGCGGGGGCCGAGGCGGTGGTCAAGCGGGTGCCCGAACTGGTGCCCGAGGCGGTGGCGCGCAGCAGCCACTACAAGCTCGACCAAGCGGCGCCGATCGCCACCGTGGACGAGCTGCCCTCCTACGACGCGATCATCATCGGCACGCCGACCCGTTACGGCAACATGGCGGCGCAGATGAAGAACTTCATCGACCAGACCGGCGGGCTGTGGGCCAAGGGCGCCCTCGTCGGCAAGGTCGGCGCGGCCTTCACCTCCACCGCCTCGCAGCACGGCGGCCAGGAATCGACCATCCTGAGCGTCCACACCGTGCTCCTGCACCTGGGGCTGGTGGTGGTGGGATTGCCCTACAGCTTCCAGGGCCAGCTCGGGGTGGCGCAGGTGATGGGCAATTCGCCCTACGGCGCCTCGACCATCGCGGACGGGGACGGCAGCCGCCAGCCCTCGACCGTGGAACTCGACGGCGCCCGCTTCCAGGGCCGTCACGTGGCCGGCATCGCCGCCAAGCTGGCCGGCTGACCGGCGAAAGCACGCGGCGCGTGGGGTCATCGGGGTGGCGGCACACCGCTCCACCGGAGACCCGGGGCCCGCCGGTCGCGAGCCCCAGGCGGCCTGGATGGCCGGTTCGGCGTCCTCCGTAGACTCAGGCCCCCGGCACAGGCCGTCGTGGGGGAGGGTGTCTCGCGCACCCGTCTTCCCACGTCCTGTCACCGGGACCATCGCGCCCAGGCGACTGACGCGCGACGCATCGGCACTAGATCTGACGTTGCGCCAAGTCAAGCATGACCCTGCGGTAGAGTGGGACGTCAACTGGCCACGCGGAGCGGATAAGCTCCGAACCGATGGCGAAAACTCCGACAATCATGCCGCAACGGCGCGGCTAGACACTGGCGCCGAGAGGGCAGGCCCGCTTTGCACGGCGAATCCGCTCGATTCCGCAGCCCAGCCGCCTTTCCCCCCGCCATGCATCACGACCGCGCGAGCGGCAGGCGGACAAGAAAAAGGCCCGGATCGCTCCGGGCCTCTCGAAGGGGGAAGGCCGATGGGGGCTTAGAGTGGCCTTCAATGGCTCGATAACGCGGCGTCGCGCGCACCGGTTCCGGAGCCGGTACGAAAAAATCGAAGCCCGTCTCAACGCGGCGCGGCGGCGCGCTGCAACCGGTCGGCGATGGCCTCGCCCAGGCCCGTCAGCGGGATCGGCGCGACAGCGATCGTCTCCGCCCCCGAGGCGTCCAGCCGCCGCAGATGGGCGAACAGGTTGGCGGCGGCCTCCGCGAGGTCGCCCGCGGGGCTGAGGTTGAGCCGCGCTCGCGCCCGCTCGACGCCCGGCGGGTAGTCCGGCCCGAACAGCAGCGCCGCCTCGCCGGGGCGGATCTCCCCGGCATCGAGCCGGACGCCCGCGCGGGGCGCGTAGTGCGAGGCGAGCAGGCCCGGGGAGAGGGGGGCGGGGCCTTCCGCCGGCCGGTGCAGCGCCCGGCCGAGCACCGCCTCGATCGCCTCCCGCGGCACGCCGCCCGGCCGCAACAGGCGCGGCGTCCCGTCCAGGCAGGCGACGATGGTCGATTCGACCCCGACCGGGCAGGTTCCGCCGTCGAGCACCGCCGCGATGCGGCCGTCGAGGTCGCCCAGCACGTGCGCGGCCGCGGTCGGGCTCACCCGGCCCGAGCGATTGGCGGAGGGCGCGGCCACGGGCCGGCCCACGCGCGCCAGGAGGTCGCGGGCGAGCGGCGCCGCCGGCACCCGCAGCGCCACGCTGGGCAGGCCCGCCCGGGCGAGGTCGCACACGCGCCCCCCCGCCGCGCACGGCACCACGAGCGTCAGCGGCCCCGGCCAAAAAACTTCGGCGAGGCGCAGGGCGTCGGCGTCGAAACTCCCCTCGCGGCGGGCGGCGTCGCGGTCCGGCAGATGGGCGATGAGCGGGTTGAAGCGCGGGCGCTCCTTGGCGGCGTAGAGGGCGGCCACCGCCGCCGCGTCGGTGGCGTCGGCCCCGAGCCCGTAGACGGTCTCGGTCGGGAAGGCGACGAGGCGCCCGGCGCGCAGGAGCCCCGCCGCCGCCGCGAGTCCATCGGCATCGGGGCCGAGTTGTCGCGTCGCCGCGCCCGTTGACCCGAGATCGTTCACGTCTAAACTATCTTCCCACATGGATGCGGCCCTAGCGTCGCGGGCGCGCTCGCGTCAAATCGGGCCCGCCGCACCGTCGCATCCGGGA
Source organism: Methylobacterium oryzisoli (assembly GCF_046557895.1). Taxonomy (NCBI): domain Bacteria; kingdom Pseudomonadati; phylum Pseudomonadota; class Alphaproteobacteria; order Hyphomicrobiales; family Methylobacteriaceae; genus Methylobacterium; species Methylobacterium oryzisoli. Next base: position 89,985 of record NZ_JBKIBX010000017.1, read on the forward strand.
GGACAGCACGCCATGACCTATCGCGCGCCCGTGGCCGAGATGGCCTTCACGATCCGGCAGGTGGCCGGGCTCGACCGCGCCGTCGCCGAGGGGCTGCACGGCGACCTCACGGCCGATCTCGCCGAGACCATCCTGGAGGAGGCGGGGCGCTTCGCGACCGACGTGTTGGCGCCCCTCAACCGCGTGGGCGACCGGCACGGCACGCCGCTCCGCGACGGGGCGGTGACGATGCCGCCGGGCTTCCGCGAGGCCTACCGCGCCTGGAGCGAGGCCGGCTGGAACGCCCTGCCGGGGCCGGAGGCGTATGGCGGGCAGGGCCTGCCGTTCCTCCTCAACGCCGCCTGCATCGAGATGTGGAACGCCGCCTCGATGTCCTTCGGGCTCGGGCCGCTCCTCACCGCCGGGGGCGTCGAGGCGCTCTCGCGGCACGGCTCCGAGGACCTGCGCGCCCGCTACCTGGAGAAACTGGTCTCGGGCGAGTGGACCGCGACCATGAACCTGACCGAGCCGCAGGCGGGCTCGGATCTTTCGGCCCTGCGCACCCGGGCGGAGCCGGCGGGCGACGGCACTTACCGGATCCGCGGCGAGAAGATCTACATCACCTGGGGCGAGCACGACCTCACGGACAACATCATCCACCTCGTGCTGGCGCGCCTCGCGGACGCGCCTGCCGGCACCCGGGGCATCTCGCTCTTTCTCGTGCCCAAGGTGCTGCCGGATGGGCGGCGCAACGACCTGCGCTGCGCAGGGATCGAGCACAAGCTCGGCATCCACGGCTCGCCCACCTGCACGATGGTCTACGGCGAGGGGGAGGGGGCGGTCGGCTGGCTCGTTGGCGAGCCCAACCGCGGCCTCGCCTGCATGTTCACGATGATGAACAACGCCCGCCTCGGCGTGGGCCTGCAGGGCGTCGCCATCGCCGAGCGGGCCTATCAGCAGGCGCTCGCCTATGCGCGCGACCGGCGCCAGGGCAAGGCCGGCCCCGCCGCAGAGGGCATGAGCCCGATCATCGAGCACCCCGACGTGCAGCGCATGCTGCTGACCATGAAGGCCTACACGGCGGCCTCGCGCGGGATCTGCTACCTCACCGCCGAGGCCCTGGACCGGGCGCACCGCGCCACCGACGAGGCGGAGCGCCGGGCGGCGCAGGACCGCGCCTCGCTGCTCACCCCCGTCGCCAAGGCTTTTTCCACCGACATCGGCGTCGAGGTCGCCTCGCTCGGCATCCAGGTCCACGGCGGCATGGGCTTCGTGGAGGAGACGGGGGCCGCCCAGCACCTGCGCGACGCCCGGATCGCGCCGATCTACGAGGGCACCAACGGCATCCAGGCCGTCGACCTCGTCACCCGCAAGCTGCCGCTGCAGGGCGGCGCGGTGGTGCGCGCCCAGATCGCCGCGATGCGCGGCATCGCCGAGCGCGTGCTGCGCGAGGGCAGCCCCGCCTTCGGGCACACGGCGCCGCGCCTGCGCGAGGCGGTCGAACACCTCGACCGGGCGACGAGCTTCCTGCTGCGGGCGCTGGCCTCGAACCGGCCCGAGGAGGCGCTGGCCGGGGCGACGCCCTACCTGCGCCTGTTCGGCCTCGCGCAAGGGGGCGCCTGCCTGGCGCAGGCCGCGCTCGCCGCCCACGCCGCGGCCCGCGCCGGCAGCACCGACCCGGCCCACCCGGCTCGGATCGCGCTGGCGCGCTTCTTCGCCGAGAACCTCGCCACCGCCGCGCGCGGCCTGGAAGAAACCGTCACGGCGGGCGCCGGCTCCCTGCAGGACGCGTCCCTGGCGCTGGCGAGCTGAGCCCGGTGCGATCGGGCGCCTCACTCGAACCGGAACGCCCCCGCATCGAGGCTCGCCGCGGTGACGCCGACGAGCGTGACGCTCGTCGCGGCATCGATCGTGATGCGGGTGTCGGCCCCGACCTGCTGCATGGCGCCCTGGACGGCCGCGAAGGACCCGAACAGGCCGCCGTTGAAGGCGATCACGTCCGCGTTGCCGGCACTGCGACCGAAGCCGACGATCAGGTCGCGCCCGTCGCCGCGCCCGAGCGCGTAGGTGTCGTCGCCGGAGCCGCCGGTCAGCACGTCGTCGCCGGAATGCCCGAACAGGAGGTCGTTGCCCTCCTCGCCGTAGAGGGCGTCGTTGCCCGCCCCGCCCAGGACCGCGTCGTTCCCGCTGCCCGCGCCGATGAAGTCGTTGCCGCCTTCGCCGTGCAGGAGGTCGTCGCCGGTCTCGCCGAACATCACGTCGCCGCCCTCGCCGCCGGAGAGCGTGTCGGCGCCGTCGCCGCCGAGCAGGCGGTCGTCGCCGTCCTCGCCGGAGAGCAGGTCGGTGCCGCCCCCGCCCGACGCCGTGTCGGCCCCGAGCCCGCCGGAGAGCCTGTCGTTGTCGAGGCCGCCGTCCAGCAGATCGTCCCCGTCGTCGCCGAACAGGCGATCGTCCCCGCCCTCGCCGTAGAGCGCGTCGCCGTCCGCGCCGCCGTTCAGCGTGTCGTTGCCGCCGCCCGCGCCGATGAAGTCGCTGCCGGCCTCGCCCGACAGGACGTCGTTGCCGATCTCGCCGAACAGCACGTCGTTGCCGGTCCCGCCGTACAGCGCGTCGCCGTCCGCGCCGCCGTTCAGGCGATCATTGCCCTCATCCCCGAAGATCAGGTCGCTGCCGGCCTCGCCGTAGATCTCGTCGGCCTCGTCCCCGCCGGACGCGAAATCGTCGCCGGCTCCGGCCCCGATGAAATCGCTGCCGGCCTCGCCGAAGATCTGGTCGTTCCCGGCTTCTCCGAACAGGACGTCGCCGCCCGCGCCGCCGCGCAGGGTGTCGTCGCCGTTGCCGCCCAGCAGGCGGTCGCTGCCGCCCTCGCCGCGGAGGTCGTCCGGCCCGCCCCGGCCATCGAGGCGATCGTTGCCGTCGCCGCCGGCGAGGACGTCGTTCTGCTCCGTTCCGCGCAGATCGTCGTCCCCCGCACTCGCCTGCGTGCTGGCTCCGGCGCCGTAAAGAATCGTCACGCCGGCACGGTCGCCCTCGGACAGCGCGCCGCTCCCATTCGCCGACCCGATGACCGGGTACATGACGTCGCCGGGATCGTCCGTGTGGCTCAACCCGATCGCGTGGCCGATCTCGTGGGTGACGACCACCTGGAACACCCGCGCGTCGGCGTAGGTGACGTCATCCATCGAGATGGCGGCCTTGGTGATGACCGACCCGCCTCCCGGCGCCAAGGCCGTGAAGAACTGCGCGAAGGAGGAATTGTCCGCGTCGGCGGCCTGTTCGCCGATGCGGATGTCGCTCGTCGCCGAGTCCGGCACCTCGACGAAATCGATCGCGGCCACGCGCTCCCAGGTCGCGAAGGCCGCCCGCACCGCGTCGCGCAGGGCGGACGGGATCGGCCGCTCCAGCGCCGGATAGCCCGGGAACTGCCGGGCGAGGGCGGCCTCCAGATCGAGGTCGGCGAAACTCCACGTGACCGAGGCCGGCGCCCCGTACTGGGTGCCGTCCCATTTCGGACCGAACAGGGTGTACGCCATGAGGGTGCCTCGCAGGGTGCGGTGCGGACCGGGAGGGGCGGCCGTCCGCCGTTCGCATCAGGCCCGGCGCGATCGACCGCCGGATGCCACGCAGTATGGTTCAAATTCATTAAGACCCGGTGCCTGGTGCCGTCCGTTCAGCGAACCGGAACAAGCCGCCATGCCCTTTGATATTCCCGAATAGACCCGAACCAATACAGTGCACAGGAAGCGAATATAGCGTCGAAGATACTTCTGATACGGAGAAGTACGGTTTTTTCAAGGTCGTGCGCCGGATGCCGCCGGATCCGCCCGCCTCCCGGCGGGCACCACGCTGCTCCAAGTCTTTGATGTGCCGCACTTTCTGCGACGAACCGGTCTCCACTTCGTCGGAAATGGCTCCAAGGAGGACGTCCGTGACGGACCATATCGAGATCACCCGCGCCCCCGGCGGCGTCTGCCTCGTCCGGATGGCCCGGCCGGAGAAGAAGAACGCGCTCACCGGCGCCATGTACGACGCCATGCGCGAGGCGCTGGTCGCCGCCGATGCCGAGGGCTCCGGCATCGGCGCGGTGGTGTTCGCGGGCGTCGAGGGCGCCTTCTCGGCGGGCAACGACATCGCGGATTTCGTCGCCCGCGCGAGCCAGTCCTTCGGGGAGGCGCCCTCGCTGCGCTTCATCCGGCAGCTCGCCGTCACCCGCACCCCGATGGTGGCGGCGGTGGACGGGATCGCGGTCGGCATCGGCACGACGCTGACGCTGCACTGCGACCTCGTCTACGCGACGCCGCGGGCGCTCTTCCGGATGCCCTTCGTGGATCTCGGCCTCGTGCCGGAGGCGGGCTCCAGCTACCTGCTGCCGCGCCGCGTCGGCACCGCCAAGGCGACCGAGCTCCTGATGCTCGCCGAGCCCTTCGGCGGCGACGAGGCGGTGCGGCTCGGTCTCGCCAACGCGGTCGTGCCGGCCGACACCTTGGTCGAGCACGCGCTCGCGCAGGCCGCCAAGCTCGCGGGCAAGCCCCGGGCGGCGCTGGCGGCCACGCGGGCGCTGATCCGCGGCGATCACGCGGCCGTCGCGGCCGCGATGGACGCCGAGGCGCGGGCCTTCGACGCAGCCCTGCGCACCCCGGAGGCGCAGGCCGCCTTCCAGGCTTTCCTGGACAAGGGCAGGGCGCGCGCGTGAGGCCCGCCGGCGTCCCGGACCTCGCACACCGCGTCTGCCTCGTCGCCGGAGCGTCGCGGGGCGTCGGGCGCGGCATCGCGCAGGCGCTCGGGGAGGCGGGCGCCACCGTGATCGTCACCGGCCGCTCCAGCGAGAGCGGCCCGCGCACGGACGGGCGCCCGGAGGTGCTGGAGGATACCGCCCGCGAGGTCGACGTCGCGGGGGGCCGCGGCCACCACTACCTGTGCGACCACACCCGCGAGCAGGCGGTGGACGGCCTCGTGCACTGGGCGCTGCGGCGCTTCGGGCGCATCGACCTGATGGTGTCGAGCGTCTGGGGCGGCCACGAGGGCTTCGACGGCGTGCGCTACCCGGACGGGGCCGCCTGGGGGACGCCGTTCTGGCGCCGCGCCGCGAGCCCGCTCGGACACGCCCTGCAATCCGGCCCCTTCGCGGCGCTGCTGCTCGCCCGCGCGGTCGCGCCCGCGATGGTCTCGGCCAAGCGCGGCCTGATGGTGTTCGTCTCGGCGAGCACCGAGGCCTATGCGGGCGACCTGTTCTACGATCTGGCGATGGCCGCGACCAACCGCCTCGCGCTGGCGAGTGCGGCCGAGCTCGGGCCCCACGGGGTCACCGCGCTCGCCCTCGCGCCGGGCCTCGTGCGCACCGAGCGCGTCCGCGACGCGGGCCTGGGCGACACCGCCAGCGAGACCCCGCTCTACGCCGGCCGCGCGGTCGCGGCCCTGGCCGCCGACCCGGCCATCGCCGCGCAGGCCGGCCTCACCCTCCACGTCGCCGACCTCGCACGGCGCTACGGCTTCACCGACGAGGACGGCACGCAGCCGGGGCGAGCAGCGAATAGCGAATAGCGAATAGCGAATAGCGAATAGCGAATAGCGAATAGCGAATAGCGAATAGCGAATAGCGAATAGCGAATAGCGAATAGCGAATAGCGAATAGCGAATAGCGAATAGCGAATAGCGAATAGCGAATAGCGAATAGCGAATAGCGAATAGCGAATAGCGAATAGCGAATAGCGAATAGCGAATAGCGAATAGCGAATAGCGAATAGCGAATAGCGAATAGCGAATAGCGAATAGCGAATAGCGAATAGCGAATAGCGAATAGCGAATAGCGAATAGCGAATAGCGAATAGCGAATAGCGAATAGCGAATAGCGAATAGCGAATAGCGAATAGCGAATAGCGAATAGCGAATAGCGAATAGCGAATAGCGAATAGCGAATAGCGAATAGCGAATAGCGAATAGCGAATAGCGAATAGCGAATAGCGAATAGCGAATAGCGAATAGCGAATAGCGAATAGCGAATAGCGAATAGCGAATAGCGAATAGCGAATAGCGAATAGCGAATAGCGAATAGCGAATAGCGAATAGCGAATAGCGAATAGCGAATAGCGAATAGCGAATAGCGAATAGCGAATAGCGAATAGCGAATAGCGAATAGCGAATAGCGAATAGCGAATAGCGAATAGCGAATAGCGAATAGCGAATAGCGAATAGCGAATAGCGAATAGCGAATAGCGAATAGCGAATAGCGAATAGCGAATAGCGAATAGCGAATAGCGAATAGCGAATAGCGAATAGCGAATAGCGAATAGCGAATAGCGAATAGCGAATAGCGAATAGCGAATAGCGAATAGCGAATAGCGAATAGCGAATAGCGAATAGCGGAATGTGGTTCTGACCAGTCAAGCACGGAAACTCACCATCCCCATTCGCTATTCGCTATTCGCTATTCGCCTAACCGGAGGTTCCCATGTCGCTCCACGGCAAGACCCTGTTCATCACCGGCGCGTCGCGCGGCATCGGCCTCGCCATCGGGCTGCGGGCGGCGCGGGACGGCGCGAACGTGGCCATCGCCGCCAAGACGACGCAGCCGCATCCGAAGCTCGAAGGCACGATCCATTCGGCCGCCGAGGCGATCGAGAAGGCGGGCGGGCGGGCGCTGCCCCTCGTGGTCGACGTGCGCGAGGAGGCGCAGGTGCGGGAGGCGGTCGATGCCGCGGCCGCGCATTTCGGCGGCCTCGACATCGTGGTCAACAACGCCAGCGCGATCGCCCTCACGCCCACGCCCGCGACCGAGATGAAGCGGTTCGACCTGATGCATCAGATCAACACGCGCGGCACCTACATGGTCTCGAAGTACGCGATCCCGCATCTGGAGAAGGCGGAGAACCCGCACATCCTGATGCTGTCGCCGCCCCTCGACATGCAGGAAAAATGGTTCGCGCCCCACCTCGCCTACACGATGGCGAAATTCGGCATGTCGCTGTGCGTGCTGGGGCTGGCGGGCGAGCTGCGGCCGAAGGGCATCGCCGTGAACGCCCTGTGGCCGCGCACCACCATCGCGACGGCGGCGGTGCGCAACCTGCTCGGCGGCGAGGCCCTCGTCCAGGCGAGCCGCACGCCCGAGATCCTGGCGGATGCCGCCTGGCACGTGTTCGCCAAGCCGGCGCGGGACTTCACCGGGCGCTTCCTCATCGACGACACGTTCCTGGCCGAGGAGGGCGTCACGGAGTTTTCGCGCTACCGCGTCACACAGGGCACGCCGCTTGCGCCGGACTTCTTCGTGCCGGATACGAGCGTGCCCCCGCCCCACGCCCTCGACTGAGTTCGCCCTTGATCTTCGTCCACCAGCCGAACGCCTGCGCCAGCACGGGGCAGCCCCTCCTCGAACGCCGCCTCCTCGACCCGAACGAGCCGATCCCGCCGGATTCGCTGTGGATCGACCTCATCGAGCCCACGCGCCAGGAGGATCACCGCGTCGAGGCGTTCATGGGCATCTCCATCCCCACGCGGGAGGAGATGCAGGACATCGAGCCCTCCGAACTGCTCTACGTCGAGAACGGCGCCCGCTACATGACCGGGCGCCTGCTCTGCCGGGTCGAGACCGACGACGCGATGCTCACGGGCGTCACCTTCATCCTGCGCGACAACCGCCTCGCCACGGTGCGCTACGAGGACCCGCAGGCCTTTCGGATGTTCGTGCAGCGCGCCGCGCGGCCGGCCGGGGTGATGCTGGGCGGCGAGGCGATCCTGGCCTCCCTGATCGAGACCGTGATCGACCGGGCCGCCGACGTGCTCCAGCTCCAGGGCGAGCGCATCGACGCGCTCTCCCGGCGCATCTTCGACGAGCCCCACGACCCGGGCGCCCGCAATGCCGAGCTGCAGGAGACCCTGCGGGGCCTCGGGCGCCACAACGAGCTCCTGTCCAAGCAGCGCGAGAGCCTCGTCTCAATGGAGCGCATCCTGCTCTCGCTCTCGGCGAGCTACCGGGCCAGCAAGGCCCCGCGCGAGGTGCGCGAGGAGGTCCGCTCGACCCTGCGCGACCTCCAGTCCCTGGAGGAGCACGCCACCTTCCTGTCGGCCAAGATCCAGTTCCTGCTCGACGCCACCCTCGGGCTGGTGAATCTGGAGCAGAACAACATCATCAAGCTCTTCTCGGTCATGGCGGTGGTGTTCATGCCGCCGACCCTGATCGCCTCGATCTACGGCATGAACTTCGAGGCGATGCCCGAGCTGAAATGGGTGCTGGGCTACCCGATGGCGATCGTCATGATGGTGGTGGCGGCGATCCTGCCCTACGTGTTCTTCCGGTGGAAGCGCTGGCTGTAGCGCTTGGAGGGAGGCGGGTTTCCTGCCAGGGACAGGGCTCAGCGGGGGCCAAGCGGGGCAAGCGCGATGTGCGGCCGGATCGTCATCCTCTCGCCGCCCGACGTGTTTCGGGCGGCCTACGGCTACGCCGAGCAGCCGAACTTCCCGGCCCGCCACAACGTGGCGCCGACCCAGCCGGTGCCGGTGGTCACGGCCGAGCACGGGCGGCGGCGCTTCGCGCTGATGCGTTGGGGCTTCCTGCCGGCCTGGGTGAAGGACCCGGCGGACTTCCCCCTGATCATCAACGCCCGGATCGAGACGGCCGCCGAGAAGCCGAGCTTCCGCAACGCCCTGCGCTACCGGCGCTGCGTCTTCCTGGCGGACGGCTTCTACGAGTGGCGCCGCGGGGCAGGGCGCGGGCAGGCGCCGTTCCTGATCCGGCGCGCCGACGGCCGCCCGATGGCGCTGGCCGGCCTGTGGGAGACGTGGAGCAGCCCGGACGGGTCCGAGATCGACACCGCGGCCATCGTCACCTGCGCGGCGAACGGGATGCTGGCGGCCCTGCACGAGCGCATGCCGGCGATCCTCGATCCCGAGGCCGTCGCGCGCTGGCTCGATCTGCGCGAGGTGGAGGCCGGGGCGGCGGCGGCCCTCTGCCGGCCCTGCCCGGAGGCGTGGCTCACGCTGACCCCTGCCGACCCGCGGGTGAACGACCACCGCAACGACGATCCCGGCCTGCTCTCCGGCCCGGCCGCGCCGCCGCCGCCCGCGCCGGTCGCCCCCGAGGCGCAGGGCCGGCTGCTGTGAGGCCGCGCCGCGCAGCGCCCACCGGCCGCAAGGCCCTGCCGGGGCTGCTCGCCCGCATCCCGGGAGAGTTCGGGGAAGGCGCGCGTTAAGGATCCGCCGCTAGGCTCCGCTCTTCCGAATCGAAGGGTGCAGCCGGTGTCCCTGCGTCTCAACCTCGCCATCGCCTCGCTGTCGGCCTTCGGCGTCGTCAGCGTCTGCGCGGTGTCCGCCGTCCAGCTGGAGCGCAGCGCGGCCGCGCCGCCGCCGCTTCAGGTGGCCGCCGCACCGGCCCCGGTCGGGGCGGTCGCGAGCCGGCAGACCGAGGAGCCGGCCGCCACCGGCTCGATCAGCCCCGTCCCCGTGCCGACCAAGCCCAGGGCCCAAGGCCAGGCGCAGGCCAAGGCCAAGACGGAGCCGAAGCGCGATCCCGCCTTCGATTCCGAGCGTCTCGCCGCCCTGCTCAGCGCCGCGGCGGCCGGGACGGCCAAGCCGGTGGGGCGCTGAGTCCGGACATCCACGCGGCACCCATCGTGGCGGCGGACCACGGGGCGCGGGCGATCCGCACGAGAGGGGCACGATGCTGACGAGAGCGGCGCACGGGGCGGGGCCGGGCAGCGGCGGGGAGGATCCGGCCGGGGCGCTCCTCGGCGAGGCGGGCTTCCACGCCATCGCCGAGCAGCTGCCGGAGATGATGGCGCTCGTGCGCGACGACGACGGACGGCTGGTCTACGCCAACCGCCGCTTCCACGATTTCTTCGGGCCCGTCGCCTGGGGCGGCCGGGCGCTGCGGCAGCGGGTCCACCCCGACGACCTCGCCCGCCTGCGGGCGGGCTGGGGCGCGGCGCAGACCGGCGGCGAGCGGATCCAGGTCGAGGCGCGGCTGCGCCGCCGGGACGCCAGCCATTGCTGGCACCGGATCTCGTTCGGGCCGATCCGCCTCGCGGATGGCGCCGCGGCCTGCCTCGCGACGGCCCTCGACATCGACGACATCGTGGTCGAGCGCGACCGCTTCGCCCAGACGACCGATCTGCTGCAGCTCGCCCAGGAGGCGATCGGCGCGGCGATCTGGGACTGGGACCGGGCGAGCGGCGCGATGCGGCACTCCCCCGAGAGCGCGCGGCTGATCGGCCTCACCGGGCCGTGCGACCCGGACGGCGCCGTGCGGATTCCCCCGCAGGACATCCTCGCGCACATCCATCCGGAGGATGCCGCCGGGGTGCTCGCCGCCTACGAGCGCGCGGTCGCGACCCGGACCACCTTCACCTGCGAGTACCGTGCGGCGCATGCCGGATCGGAGGGCGAGGGGCCGCGCTGGCTGCAATGCTTCGGGCGGCTGGTCTTCGGGCCGGCGCAGGACCAGCCGGTTCGGGTCGTCGGGCTGCACATCGACGTGAGCCAGCGCAAGGCGGCCGAGGAGCGGATCGCACGGCTCGCCCGCCACGACCCGCTCACCGACCTGCCCAACCGGACGATGTTCCGCGAGCGGCTGGACCAGACGCTGGCCGAGGTGCGCCGGACGGAATCCTGCATCGCGGTGCTGTGTCTCGATCTCGACCGCTTCAAGGCCGTCAACGACACCCTCGGGCATCCGGTGGGCGACGCGCTGCTGCAGGCGGTGGCCGCGCGCCTGCGCACTGTGCTGCGCCGCGAGGACACCGTGGCGCGGCTGGGCGGCGACGAGTTCGCGGTGATCCAGACCGGTGCCGACCCGCGCGGCGCCCGGGTGCTGTGCGAGCGGCTGATCGAGGCGCTGTCGGCGCCGGTCGCGATCGGCGAGCACCGGATCACGGTCGGGTTGAGCATCGGCCTCGCGCTGGCGCCCGCCGACGGAACCGACGCCGACACCCTGTTCAAGCGCGCCGACCTCGCCCTGTACCGCGCCAAGGCCGAGGGCCGCGGCACCTTCCGGTTCTACGAGGCGGCGATGGACGAGGCCGCCGAGGCGCGCCGCCGCCTGGAACTCGATCTCGGTGCGGCGCTCGCGCGCGACGAGATCGAGGTGCACTACCAGCCGGTGGCGGCCACGTGCGGCGGCCGCATCCTCGGCTTCGAGGCCCTGATGCGCTGGCGCCACCCGACGCGCGGCCTCGTGTCGCCCGGGTGCTTCATCCCGCTCGCCGAGGAGACCGGCCTGATCGTGCCGCTCGGCGAGGCGCTGCTGCGGCAGGCCTGCCGGACCGCGAAGGCGTGGCCCGACCCCGACCTCAAGGTCTCGGTCAACGTCTCGGCGGTGCAGTTCCAGGGGGAGGGGCTGCTCGCCAGCGTGGCGGCGGCCCTCGCCGCCTCGGGCCTGCCCGCCCGCCGCCTCGAACTGGAGATCACCGAGACGCTGCTGCTGCAGGATTGCGCCGCGGTGCTGCGCCTCCTCCAGGGCCTGCGCACCCTCGGGGTGCGGATCGTGCTCGACGATTTCGGGATCGGCTATTCCAGCCTCAGCTACCTGCGGCAATTCCCGTTCGATAAGATCAAGATCGACCGCTCCTTCGTGGAGGACGCCCAGAGCCCCGTCACCGCGGCGATCATCCGGTCGGTGGTCGGGCTCGGCGGGGAACTCGGCATGGCGATCTGTGCCGAGGGCGTCGAGACGGAGGAGCAGCGGGCCGCGATGGCGCAGGCCGGGTGCGGCGAGATCCAGGGCTACCTGATCAGCCCGCCGCTGCCAGGGGCGCAGGCGGCCGCCCTGGCGGCCAAGGGCTGGCTGACGCGGGCCGCGTGAGCCTCAGAGCCCGGCCGAGCGCCAGAACAGGGCCGTGATGGCGGCCAGGATCGCGAACCAGGCGCCGACGAGCAGCGGCACCGAGCGGCGGCGCGACGAGCGCCGGTTATCGTTGCCGGGGCGCGGCAGCCGTCCGCGCGCCACCCCGTAGCCGTAGGTCGTCGCGACCGCGTCGCGGCGCGGGGGAGCGGGCTTGCGGAGACTCGTCATGGCGGCAAGGTAGCACGCGGCGCGTTGAACGGGAGATGTCCCGTCGCATCATCTTTCGGCGATTTCGCGGCGCCCCGGCCGGCTCAGCAGAGCCAGCGCTGCGCGATCCAGGCGCGCAGCCCGCCCACCGGGTGGCTGGTCTCGCGGGCGTGCCGGTCGATCCAGTGCGGGCTGAGGATGTCGCCGTCCTCGGTGACGATCCAGGGCAGGGCGTCGGGATCTCCGGCGTAGCAGGCGGCCGCCGCGAGCGCCTCGCGCAGGGTGGGGTAGAGCCGCGCCTCGGCCGGTGGCGCGGTGCGTTCCCCGTGCCAGATCATCAGTTCGGCCGGGCGGTCCATCTGCGACATCGGCATCGCTCCGTTCTCGGCATCGCCCGCCCCGGCGGCCGGCGAACCGACGGATCACCGGCCAAGGCGGCGGGAACGACGCGGAAACACGATCCTGGGCGGTCCTGCCCGAGCAGGTCCGCCTCAGGGACGCCCGACGATGCCGCGGCCGAGCTTGGGGCAGCATTGCCGCGACATTGCCATCCGGTAATGTGCGCCCGCCCCGCGGCGGCTCATTCGCCGCCCGTCGCCTCCCGGTGCGGGCGCAGTTCGGGGGCGCCCTGGCCGGGCGCGGCCTGGGCGGCCGGATCGGTGCGGCTCTCGGCCCGGCTCGTGTCGACGAAGAGGCGCGCCTCGCCCTCGCTGATGCCGAGGCTGCGCAGGGCGTAGAGGGTCATGCCGAAGGCGAGTTCCCGCTCGGCCATCAGCACGAGGCCGACGCCCTCGTCCTCGAGATGGCGCCGCTCGGCGTCGCTGTGGGTGCGCACGAGCGTGTCGATGCCGGGATTGGCCTCGCGGGCGATGGCCACGAGGCGACGCGCCTGATGCGCGTCCGGGCTCGCCACCACGAGGAGGCGCGCGCGAGCGATGTCCGCCGCCGCCAGGATGCCCGGGGCGACCGCGTCCCCGAACACCGCCGCGGCGCCGGCCGCGCGCAGATCCTCGACCCGGCGCCGGTCGCGCTCGACCACCACGACGGGCAGCTCCCAGGCTTCGAGCGCCCGCGCGATGCTGCTGCCGACCCGGCCGTGGCCGACCAGCACTGCGTGGCCCTCGCGGCCCGCATGCACCGGGGCGACCGCCGGCAGGGCGGCGGCCCCGCGCCGCTCGACGCGGGCGGCGAGGTCCGGCCGCCCGGCCAGGAAGGCGGCGAGGCGCTCGATCCCGGCGAAGAACAGCGGGTTGAGGGTGATCGACAGGAGCGCGCCCGCCAGGATCAGGTCGCGCCCCTCGGGCGGCAGCAGCTTGAGCGTGATGCCGAGCCCGGCGAGGATGAACGAGAACTCGCCGATCTGCGCGAGGCTCGCCGCGATGGTGAGCGCGGTGCCGAGGGGATAGCGGAAGGCCAGCACGATCGCGACCGCCGCGATGGACTTGCCGACCACGATGATGCCGAGCACCGCCAGCACCGCCAGGGGCTGGCGCAGCAGGATGCCGGGGTCGAACAGCATGCCGACCGAGACGAAGAACAGGACCGCGAAGGCGTCCTGCAGCGGCAGCGAGTCGGCGGCGGCCTGGTGGCTGAGGTCGGATTCCGCCAGGACCATGCCGGCGAAGAATGCCCCAAGCGCGAAGGAGACCCCGAACAGGGCCGCGGACCCGACGGCGATGCCGAGCGCCAGCGCCAGCACCGCCAGGGTGAACAGCTCCCGCGAGCCGGTGCGGGCGGCCTGATCGAGCAGCCAGGGCACGAACCGGCGCCCGCCGACGAGCATCAGGCCGGTGAAGGCCGCGACCTTGGCCAGGGTGAGCCCGAGCGTGACCCACAGATCGCCGCCCTCGTGCCCATGCGCATGCCCATGCCCACCTTGCCCGGCCTCGCCGCCGAGTGCCCCGGCCAGCGCCGGCAGCAGGACGAGGGTCAGCACCATCGCGAGATCCTCGACGATGAGCCAGCCCACCGCGATGCGGCCCTTGTCGGTGTCGAGCAGGCCCCGCTCCTCCAGCGCGCGCAGCAGCACCACCGTCGAGGCCACCGAGAGGGCGAGGCCGAAGACGAGGCCCGCCCCCAACCCCCAGCCCCAGGCGAGGCCGACCCCGAGCCCCATCAGGGTCGCGACCCCGATCTGCACCACCGCGCCCGGCAGCGCGATCGCGCGCACGGCCATCAGGTCGCCGATCGAGAAGTGGAGCCCGACCCCGAACATCAGCAGGATCACGCCGATCTCGGCGAGCTGGCCGGCGAGATCGGCGTTGCCGACGAAGCCCGGCGTGTAGGGGCCGATGGCGATGCCCGCCACGAGATAGCCGACCAGGGGCGGCAGGCGCAGCCGCTGAGCGATCAGGCCACCGATGAAGGCGAAGACCAGCCCGGCGGCGATGATGGCGATCAGCTCGGTGGCGTGCGGCACGGGCACGGTCTCTCCTGCAGGATTCGGACGGGGGGCTCCCGGCCGGCATGCAGGATTACGGGCACGAAGCCAAGGGGCGGTCGCGAGGGCGGCGGCGGGGCCGGCGGCCGGCCGCGGCAGGCCGGTTCAGTGGCGCGGGATCGGCGGCTCGGCGCGCGGCACGCCGTGGTCCTCGAGCCCCGCTCCGGCGGGACGCGGCGCGCGTGAGGCGAGGCGGCGGCGCCCGGGGCGGGCCGCCACGACGATCGCGATCGCGCCCACGGCGCCGGAGGTCATCACCAGGATCTCGATCGGGATCATGCGGCTCGTGCCCTGCGGCCGGCGACCGGGCGGGTCGGGGATCTCGGGAACCGCGGGACGATTGCCCCCCGGCGAGGCCGCTCTAGCTCGTCTGGAGGCGGCGGAGCCATGTGACATCCGGCCATGTGACATCCGGCCCCGAGGCGGTCCATGGGGCCGCACGGTCTCCTCGCGGGTTGCGGCCCCGGCAGGCTGGTCTTAATGCGGCTGCGGCTCCGCCACGGAGGATATCCTGCATGATGAATCCCCTGACCTGCGGTCTGGCCGCCCTCGGTCTGCTGCTGCCGGTCGCGGCCCTCGCCGCGCCGAAAGATCCGAGCGGCGCATGGCTGACCGAAGACGGCCGGGCGCGGATCCGTATCGAGAAGTGCCTGACACGCAGCGATCGGATCTGCGGCTACGTCGTCTGGCTGAAGACGCCCCTCGACGACAAGGGCCAGCCTCGGGTCGACTTCAAGAACACCGACGCCAAGAAGCGCACCCGCCCGTCGCTCGGGCACCAGCTGATCATGGGCCTCAAGCCGAACGCCGAGAACCGGTACGAGGGCCAGATCTACAATTCCGAGGACGGCAAGCTCTACGACGTGTCGATCTGGGTCGAGGATCCGGGCGAGCTGAACGTGCGCGGCTGTCTGCTCGGCTTCCTGTGCGGCTCGCAATCCTGGACGCGGGTGACGAACGTCGCCGCCGGCCAGCTCACCGGCCCGACGAACGGACCGGGCGGTCCGCGCCCGGACGCCGAGTGGACGCCCAAGCCGCCTCCGCCCAAGCCGGCCGCCGCCGCGCCCGGAGCCGCCGGCCCCGCGCCGGCCGGCAAGGCGAACGAGAGCAAGACCACCGAGGCGCCCAAGCCCTGAGGCAAGGGCGGGGGCGCCGGGACGGCGCCCAGAACCCAAGGCGAGGGCGGGGGCGCCGGGACGGCGCCCAGAACCCAAGGCGAGGGCGGGGGCGCCGGGACGGCGCCCCCGCGCGCCCGCTTGTCCACAGCCCGTCCCGACGAGGTAGAGCCACCTGCGGATTCCCGCTCCGGTTGTGGCGACCGTCGCCGTCCGGCAGCCCGGAAATCCGCCCGTGGGCGGTTTCGCTCCCCGCGCGAGCGGTCCTAACGCGGCGCGCCCCGGGCCGCCCGCCGAACCCGCAAACCCCTGATAATTCGAACATTTTGCATCATGATCCGGATGCCGGCGGGCAGATCCGGACCGCTGGCGCCTGCACTCACCGCCACGTTTGACCAAAAAGCATCCAAGAAAAGAGCAAATCCGTTCCTCTCGCCAAAGAACCGAACGAAACAACTCTAGTTTGGAACGTACTTACGGCGGGCCGTTCGGTCCGTCGCCCTTACAAAGAGCAGGTAACAGCGTATCTCGAAATATTCGTTGACTACCTGATTTTTTTCCCGCATCTGCAAATCAGTTTTCCGGCAGGATGCCCCCATGACGCCCGACGTGCCTGAGACCCAAACAGACCTGATCAATCTGTCGGCCGATATCGTCTCGGCATACGTATCGAACAATTCGGTGCCCATGGGTGAGCTGGCCGGATTGATCGTGTCGGTGCATTCCTCGCTGTCGCGCGTCGTGTCGCCGCCGCCGCCCGAGCCGGAGAAGCCGGTGCCGCCGGTGCCGGTCAAGAGGACCGTGACCCCCGACCACATCATCAGCCTCGAAGACGGTAAGCCCTACAAGTCCCTCAAGCGCCACCTCACCACCCGCGGCCTCACGCCTGACCAGTACCGCCAGAAGTGGGGACTGCCCCCCGACTACCCGATGGTGGCGGCGAACTACGCCGCCCAGCGCTCCGAACTCGCCAAGTCGCTCGGCCTCGGCCAGCTCCGGCGCGAGCGCGCCGCCGCCAAGCTGGCGGATGCGGCGGGTGGCGAGCCGAAGAAGCGCGGACGCCCGCCCAAGACGGTGGCGTGAGGGACCTCTCGGCGCGACGAGAGCAAGATCCGAATGCGCTGCATTCGGATCTTGCTCTAAGTCTTTGATGCTGACGCGCTTTCTATGACGATCCGGCGACCGCTTCGTCGGACGATGCGCTGACCGGCAGCCGGCCGGCAGCGCCCATCCGCTCAAGATCGCAAATCTGGTCGTCGCTCTGACGTGCGGCGCCGCGGCTCCGCCGCGCGGAGACCGGCTCCTCGCCGGATCGGTGACGCGTTCGTCGCGAAGCCGGGACGATCGGCCTGAAGCCCTCGGCAAGGCTCGTCGGCCTGCCGCGGCGTCGGACGGCCTGCGAGGGCCGCGGACGCCGGTGGCCGGCGTCGCTACTTCCGGCGGGCCTTGCGGGCGGCGTAGCGGGCGTCGCGGGCGGCCTTGCGCTCGGCCTCCGTGGCCGCTTCCCGCTCCGCGGCGTCGGCCGCTTCCTGCTCGGCGCGGGCGCGGGCTTCGGCGGCCTCGGCCTCCTGGCGCGTCTTCTCCTCCTGCCGCGCCGCCTCGCGGGCCGCCTCGCGGGCGGCGCGCTCCTCGGCGATCCGCTGGCGCTCCGCCCGACGGGCGACCACCTCCGGGTCGTCGTCGGACGGCCGCGCCTTGAACTTCTCCAGCAGCGCCCGCTTGGCCTCGGCGGAGGCGCCCCGCCGCTTGTCGAATTGCTGGTCCTTGAAGCCGGCCATCGTGTTCGTCTCGTGGATCCTCGAATCGGGCACGGGCGCCCGGAAAAGGTGGAGGCTCGTCCTGTAGCGCCCGCGGCGGCAGGATTCAAAGCCAATCCCGCGTTGCACAGGATCAATCGCGCGGAAGCCCATCCGGGTTTCCATCTCGGCTCGGCCCCGCGAGATTCGCCGGGTCGCGGGCAGAACTTGTCAAGGTTTCGCGGGCAAGGTCTCGCGGGAGCGGTTCGGCCGCCAGAGGGACATCGATGCGCGCGCTCGTCCTCGACGATGCCGAGTTGAACAACCTCGTGATGGTGGAGGCCCTGCGCCCGATCCGCGACTGCGCCGCGGAGGCGTTCACCCGGCCGGCCGACGCGCTCGCCCGCATCCGGGCGCAGACCGACGAGATCGGCGTCGTGCTCACCGATTACGAGATGCCGGAGATGGACGGCATCGCCTTCATCCGCGCCGCGCGCGCCGTGCCGGGCTTCGCGCATGTGCCGATCGTGATGGTGACGAGCTACGACGCGCGGGCGCTGCGCCGCGAGGCCCTGGAGGCGGGCGCGACGGATTTCCTCAACAAGCCCTGCGACCCGGTCGAGATCCGGGCGCGCGTCACGAACCTGCTGGCGCTGAGCCGGGCCTACCGCGAGCAGCAGGAGCGGGCGGCATGGCTCGCCCGCGAGGTCGCGGCGGCGGTGGCGCTGGTGGAGGCGCGCGAGCGCGAGATCATCACCCTGCTGATGCGCGCCGCCGAGCACCGCGACACCGACACCGGCAACCACATCGCCCGGGTGGCGGCCTATGTCGGCCTGATCGCCGAGGCCCTCGGCATGCCCCCGGAACGCTGCCGGCTGCTCAGCCTCGCCTCGACCATGCACGATGTCGGCAAGATCGCGATTCCCGACGCGATCCTGCTCAAGCCCGGCCCGCTCGACGCGGAGGAGCGGCGCGTGATGGAGCGCCATGCCGAGCGCGGCGCGCGCATCCTCGAGAGCAGTTCCTCCGAGGTGGTGCGGGCCGCCGCCGAGATCGCCGTCAGCCACCACGAGCGCTGGGACGGCACCGGCTACCCGCGCGGGCTCGCCGAAGAGGCGATCCCGCTCCCCGGCCGCATGGTCGCGGTGGCGGACGTGTTCGACGCACTCACCACCGAGCGCCCCTACAAGCGCGCCTGGAGCCTGGAGGCGGCGCGCGCGCACCTGATCCAGGAATCCGGCACCCATTTCGACGCCGCCGTCGTGCAGGCCTTCCTGAGCCGCTGGGATTCCGTCGCGGCGCTGGCCGGACAGGCCGCGGTCCAGGCGGCGTGAGCCGCGGCTCAGGCGGCGTGAGGCAGCGTCGGACGCCATAAAACCTCGCCGGCAGGAGCTTGCCCCGATGACAGCGCGACACCGCCAGGACGCCACGTCCTCGCGCACCTCGCTCGCCACGCGCCTCGGGCGCGCGGTCGTCGGCGCCGTGCTGGTCGCCCTCGCGGTCGCGGCCGTTCTCGGGACGTGGCGCGAGGCGTCGCGCTACGCCGCCGACAAGCGCGAGTGGCTGCACGGGCTCGCGACGGTCTTCGCCAGCGCCAGCGCTCGCGCCGCCGTGGCGGAGGATGCCGCGGGGGCGCATGCGGCCCTGCGGGCGATCGCGCTCAGGCCCGGCATCGTCTACGCGGCGCTGACGCGGCCGGACGGGTCGGCGCTCGCCGAGCAGGGATTGGGGCTGCGCCTCGCCCGGGACCTCGACCTCGACCGGGCGGAGGGCGTCTCGGTCCTCGACCTCGTCTCGACCCGCACCGTGCGCCTCAGCGTCCCGGTGGTGGAGAACACCCGCGAGGTCGGGCGCGTCACGCTCATCGCCGAGACCGCCGACCTGATCGAGCGCCTCTACGACGTGCTGGCCACCACCGCCATGACGGCGGGGCTCGCGGTGGTCGTGGGGCTCCTCGTCGCGTGGCGCCTGCAGGCGGCGCTCACCCGGCCGCTGACGGCGCTCACGCACGCCATGGTGACCGTCCAGGCCAACCACGATTACCGCCACCGCGTGCCGGTGGAGACCCGTGACGAGGTCGGGGCACTCGCCTCGACCTTCAACGGCCTCCTCGACGCGGTCGACGAGCGCGACCGGCGGCTCGCCGCCCACCGGGCGCGGCTGGAGCAGGAGGTGCAGGACCGCACCGCGGACCTGAGCGAGGCCAAGGAGGCGGCGGAATCCGCCAACGCCGCCAAGTCGACCTTCCTGGCCACCATGAGCCACGAGATCCGCACGCCGATGAACGGCATGCTGGTGATGGCCGAACTCCTGGCCGCGGGCGACTTGCCGACCCGCCAGCGCCGCTACGCGGAGGTGATCGCCCGCTCCGGACAGAACCTGCTGGCGATCATCAACGACATCCTCGATTTCGCGAAGGTCGAGGCCGGCAAGCTGGAGCTGGAGCGCATCCCGGTCGATCCGGCGGAGATCGCCGACACGGTGGCGACGCTGTTCGGCGAGCGGGCGCGGGCCAAGGGCCTCGACCTCGCGGCGCTCGTCGCCCCGGACGTGCCGCGCGCCATCGCGGGCGATCCCGTGCGCCTGGGGCAGGTGCTCGGCAACTTCGTCAACAACGCCCTCAAGTTCACCGAAGCCGGCCACGTGCTGATCCGCATCGAGACGGCCGAGGCCGGCCGCTCCTTGCGCCTCTCCGTCACCGATACGGGGATCGGCATCCCGGAGGCGACGCTGGCGGGCCTGTTCACGGCCTTCTCGCAGGCCGACCACTCCACCACGCGCCGCTACGGCGGCACCGGGCTCGGCCTGTCGATCGCCCAGCGCCTCGTCGCCGCGATGGGCGGCCGGGTCGGCGTGACGAGCCGCGAGGGGGAAGGCTCGACCTTCTTCGCCGAGATCCCCGTGGAGGTGCTGGAGCCGGCCGCTCCGCTCCGGCGCGATCCGGCCGTGGTGGCCGCGATGGTGCTCGGGGTGAGCGGCGCGGCCACCCGCGCGGCCCTGGCGGCCGGCCTGTCGGCGGCGGGCTTCACGGCGCGCGAGGACGGCGCGCCCCGCGACGAGGCGGGTCCTGCGCACTGGATCCTGGCGGCGGGCGATCTCGCGGCGCGCGGGCGCCCGCCGGGTGCCGCGCGGGTGCTCGCGCTCTGCCCGATGGGCGACGCGCACGGGCCGGAGGTGCTGGCCTCGGGCGCCGCCGACGAGGTGCTGCGCTGGCCGCTGGCGCAGGGCGAGTGGCGCGCGGCCCTCGCCATCCTGGCGCGCGGCGGCTCCTTCGCGGGTGCCGCCGAGCGGCGCGAGGCCGCGGCGCCCGCGCCGGCCGGCT
>NZ_JBKIBX010000017.1:110668-116310 GCF_046557895.1 Methylobacterium oryzisoli
CGCGCCGGCCGGCTACGCGGGCGCCCGGGTGCTGGTGGCCGACGACAGCCCGGTCAACCGCGAGGTGGCCGTGGAGGCGCTCACCCGTTGTGGCGTCACCCGCATCCTGACCGTCGAGAACGGCGCCGAGGCGGTGGCGGCGGCCGAGGCCGGCGGCCTCGACCTGATCCTGATGGACGGCAGCATGCCGGTGCTGGACGGATTCGACGCCGCCCGCGCCATCCGCGCCCGCGAGGCCGGGACCGGCGCGCGCCGAGTGCCGATCGTCGCCCTCACCGCCCACGTCATCGGGGAGGGGGCCGAGGCGTGGCGCGCGGCCGGCATGGACGGCGTGCTCGCCAAGCCCTTCACCCTGGCCGATCTCGCGCGCACCCTCGCGGGCGTGCTGGAGCCCGGGAGCGCGTCCGCCGCGGCGGACGTTCCCATCGATGCCCCTCTGGATGCCCCTTCCCTGCTCGATCCCGGGACGCTGGCGAGCCTCGACGAGATGGCGCAGGCGAGCGGCACGGCCTTCATCGAGCGGCTCTTGCGCCTCTTCCGCGAGCACGCCCCGCAGAGCCTGGAAACCCTGATCGCGGCCGGCGACGCGCCGGCTGCGGCCCGCGCGGCGCACGGCCTGAAATCCATGAGCCTCAACGTCGGGGCGGGCGCGCTCGCGGGCGCGCTCGCCGCCATCGAGCGGGCGGCCCGGACCGAGGACGCCATGCCGGACGCCGCCGCGCTCGCCCCCCTCCGGGACCTGCTGGCCGAGACGATCGCGGCGCTGGAGACGCATTTCCGGGCGCTGCCGCGGGCGGCGTAGGGCGCCGCCCGTCGCGCAGGCTCCGCAACGCCAAAGACCCGGGCGCTCTCCTTCAACATTGACGCCGTCTGCAGCAACATGCGAGTGCGGACGTAACGGACGGAGCGACCGATGGAGCATGACGACGTGCCGAGGCGCTTGGCAGACCGACCGCTCCTGCGCATCCTTGCGATGGGCCTGAGTGCACCGTCATTCCTGACCGTCCCTGCCATGAAGCTTCAGGCGACCCAGCGAACCGATGGGCTTCAGCGCGCGTGGCGCAACGTTGGCCGCCACCTGACGCGCAGCCTGGGACGTCTCGGCGATGAGCAGCGCTCCAGATGACGGTCCGCCCGCGAAGGGCGGTATCCCGGTCGAGGTACGCCAACAACTCCTAGACAGGATCGGCCCCGCACTCGATGGACTGGTCGATCCCGACAAGCAGCCGGAGGTTGTCGGGCGCCTTCTTGCAATATTGCAGGCAAGAGTTTCAGTTACACAGACGCAAGTCACGGAAACGCTGCATCAAGGCTCGCTGCCTGCGCCAGAAACGCTTGAGCGGTATGAGCGGCTGCATCCCGGAATGGCCGATCGCCTCCTCCGGATGGCAGAGCGCGCTCAGCAGGCCGAGATCGAGTCCGTGCACGATGTCAACAGACGGACGGACCGATATCAGCTCCTGGCCCTGCTCGCCGGATTCAAAGGCCTCCTGATCATCCTGTGCTTCGCTTACGCACTTGCGGGGAGAGGGCACGATTGGATTGCCGCTGGCGCCTTCGGGATAGGCGTCAGCGGCATCATCGCGACCCTGGTCAACGCGCCGTTCACCCGGCGACTCCGACCGGACGAGGGAACGACCGACAAGCCCACCTCCTGAGAGGGTTCGACGGTCCCGCGCCACGCTCACCCCCGCATGGCGTTCATGGTCAGGAGTTCGTAGGTCGCCGCCGTCTCGCCCGCGCCGGTGAGGATCTCGACGTCCCAGCGCACCTCGCCGTACTGCGCGTTGCGCGGCGATTTCTCCTTGGCGGTGAGGCGCACCCGGATCGCCTCGCCCGGGCGCAGCGGCTTGAGGAAGCGCAAGCTATCGAGGCCGTAATTGGCCAGGACCGGACCCGGCTCGGGATCCACGAACAGGCCGGCCGCGAAGGAGAGCAGCAGGTAGCCGTGCGCCACCCGGCCGGGGAAGAACGGGTGGTCCTTCACCGCCTCGTCGCTCATGTGGGCGTAGAAGGTGTCGCCCGTGAAGGCCGCGAAGTGCTCGATGTCCTCGACCGTGATCGTGCGCTCGCCCGAGTGGAAGGTGCGGCCGATCTCCAGCTCCTCGAAGCTGCAGCGGAACGGATGGGCTGCCGCCTCGATCACCGGCGCGCCCTTGGCCCAGCTCCCCGTGAGCGCGGTCAGCATCGCGGGCGAGCCCTGGAGGGCGGTGCGCTGGAGGTAGAGGCGCAGCGCCCGCATGCCGCCGAGTTCCTCGCCCCCGCCCGCGCGGCCCGGCCCCCCGTGGACGAGATGCGGCATCGGTGAGCCGTGGCCGGTCTGTTCCTTGGCGCAGTCGCGGTCGACCACGAGCAGCCGCCCGTGGAAGGCGCTGGCGCCGAAGACGATCTCGGCCGCCGCGGCCGGATCGTGGGTGTAGAGCGAGGCGACGAGGCTGCCCTCGCCGCGGTTGGCGAGCAGCACCGCCTCGGCGGGGTCGGCGTAGCCCATCACCGTGCAGGCCGGCCCGAACGCCTCCACGTGGTGGACCCGCGTCGCCCGGATCGGGTCGGGGCAGTGCAGGAGGATCGGGGGCAGGAAGGCGCCGCGCGCCCGGTCCGCGCCCTCAACAGTGAAATCGTCCGGATCGCCCGTCACCCGCTCGGTCTCGGGGGCGAGGAGGTCGAGCTTGGCCAGCACGTCGCGCCGCTGGTCGAGCCCGACCACCGGCCCCATCCGCACGCCCTCCAGCGCTGGGTCGCCCACCCGCACGCCGGCGAGGCGCTGGCGCAACGCCTCGATCACCGCCGGCACCTGGGCGCGGGGGCTGAGCGCCCGGCGGATCGCCGTGCATTTCTGCCCGGCCTTCACGGTCATCTCCTTGGCCACCTCACGCACGAAGAGGTCGAACTCGGGCGTGCCGGGGACCGCGTCGGGGCCGAGGATCGCGGCGTTGAGGGAGTCGCGCTCGGCGTTGAAGCGCACCGCCTCGCGGGCGATGACGGGGTGGCGCTGCAGTGTCGCGGCGGTCTCGGCCGAGCCCGTGAAGGCGACCACGTCCTGGCCGGTGAGGTGGTCGAAAAGGTCGCCCGTCGACCCGATCACGCATTGCAGGGCGCCGTCCGGCAAAATCCCGGATTCGGCGATCATCCGCACCAGCGCGTGGGCCACCTGCGCGGTCACGGTGGCGGGCTTGGTGACGACCGGCACGCCCGCGAGCAGCGCGGGCGCCATCTTCTCCAACAGGCCCCAGCACGGGAAGTTGAAGGCGTTGATGTGCACCGCCACCCCGGCCCGGGAGGTCAGCACGTGCCGGCCCGCGAAGCTGCCGCTGCGCGAGAGCGATTCCGCCTCGCCGTCGAGCAGGAAGGTGGTGTTCGGCAATTCGCGCCGGCCCTTCGAGGCGAAGACGAACAGGGTGCCGATGCCCCCGTCCACGTCGATCAGGCTGTCCCCGCGCGTGGCCCCGGTCTGGAGGGAGAGGGCGTAGAGCGCCTCCTTGCGCTCGGTGAGGTACTGCGCCAGCGCCTTCAGCATCGCGGCGCGCTCGTGGAAGGTGAGGCGGCGCAGGGCCGGGCCGCCGACGCGCCGGGCGTAGTCCAGCACCTCGCCCATCGCGAGGCCGCCGCTCGCGACCTCCGCCACCGGTTCGCCCGTGACGGCGCTGCGCACGAGCACGAGGTCGGTGCCGGGCGCGGCCCAGCGGCCCTGGACGTAGCTCTCCAGTCTCATCGGCGTACCTCCCGTGTGGTTCTGGTCGTGTCGTTCCGGCGCATTATTGACCGACCGGCCGGTTGGTCAAGGCCGCACGCCGCTCCGTGCCGGGCCGCCCGCCGCGACGGCGTGCGACTCGCCCGCCCGCGCCGCCCGGCCCTCGGCTCAATCGTCGCCCGAGCGGTGCTTGTCGGGCAGGACATGGCGCTTGAGGAGGCCCACCAAGACGAGCACCGCGAAGGTGAGGGCGAAGGCGGTGGCGACCAGGCGATACTGCACCGCGCCCGCCGCGATGCCCAACGCGGCGGCGAGCCAGACGCTCGCCGCGGTGGTCAGGTTGCGCACGTCCCCGCGCATCACGAAGATCGCGCCGGCGGCGATGAAGCCGATCGCCTGGGCCAAGCCCTGGATGACCCGCAGCGGATCGGCCTCGCCGCCATGCGCCCGCACCGCCGCGTAGAGGCTGAGCGCCGACACGGTGATCACCGCCGAACTCAGCGCCACCAGGGCGTGCGTGCGCAGGCCCGCATCCTTGCCGCGCACCTCGCGCTCCAGGCCGATCAGCAGGCCGCAGAGCGTCGCGGCGCCGAGGCGCAGCATCAGGTCGGCGATGCCGAAGCTGGTCTCGTCCGGGATGGTCATCCGCCTCGTCCGATCCGCCGCGGGCTGTCCCACGGACGGAAAACGCCGCAGCGGGCCGATCGGATCACGACCGGGGCGAACCGCCCCCACAGGTCTTCACACTCATGCCCGGAGGTCTATCGCCGATCTCTGCCGCGTCCCGACATCGATATCCGGGCATCGGCGCGCGATCCATCCTGTAAGAGGCACAGCACAGCCGGGATATCCGGATCGATCTTCGTCCGACGACACCGCATATCTCCGCGGCGCTGGTCTGGTCCTCGACCCCGCCGACAGCTCCTGCAATTTCTCGTTTCAATAGACGGGACGCATCGCGCGACCGAAGCCGTCTCGCGGCCGGCTGGGTCGGCCTGGATCGCCCCACCATTTCAGCCCTGTCGGACGCCGAAGACCTGACCGGACCAGGTATCTCTCCTTGAAACAATCAGACATGAATTGTTTACAATTTTCGCCACAATCTCACGGCGAACAACAACCGTAGGTCTTCTGCGTTCAGATTTCGCGGGTATCGCATCCACAAGAACTACGTATCTTCACGAAGCTTTTTGCTTCCACCACCTTGCGAGCCGCCGCGTAAGCGTCCAACAGGTCTGATGCGCTCAGCGGAGACGTGCCTCGGCTTTATCCAAGATGCGCCCAACGAAGAAACGAGGGCCAACCGTGAATGCCTGCGCGGGAGAGGCCCGGGATCGGCAACTCTCACGAAATGGAACCTGAATGATGACAGAGGTGGAAGGTCACGACGAGGACGCGGGTGGTCTCGTCGCGCTGACGGCCGACATCGTGTCGGCCTACGTCTCGAAGAATTCCGTCCCGGTCGCGGAACTGCCCGGGCTGCTCTCGGCGGTCCACGGGACCCTGGAGTCCCTGGTCTCGCCGCCGCCGCCCGAGCCGGAGAAGCCGGTGCCGCCGGTGCCGGTCAAGAGGACCGTGACCCCCGACCACATCATCAGCCTCGAAGACGGTAAGCCCTACAAGTCCCTCAAGCGCCACCTCACCACCCGCGGCCTCACGCCTGACCAGTACCGCCAGAAGTGGGGACTGCCCCCCGACTACCCGATGGTGGCGGCGAACTACGCCGCCCAGCGCTCCGAACTCGCCAAGAGCATCGGGCTCGGCCAGCAGCGCAAGAACCGCGGCCGCCGCAAGCCCTGACCCCGCCCGGCCGGCGCATCGTCGCGGCGGGCGGGTCGCGGCGGCGCCGTGGGGGGCTTTGCGCCGATGCGGGGCCGGTTCGGCGCGAGCGAGCAGGCGGCACAGGACATCGGACCGGGGGGGGGGGGGGAGGGGGGGGGGGGGGGGGGAA
>NZ_JBKIBX010000017.1:116414-126475 GCF_046557895.1 Methylobacterium oryzisoli
TCGGACGCCGGCCCAGATCGCGCTTCAGTGGGCGGCGCGCTTGGGCATGTAGAGGTCGGTGATCGTGCCCTCGAAGGCCTCCGCCGCCATGCCGACCGTCTCCGACAGGGTCGGGTGCGGGTGGATGGTGAGCCCGATGTCGCTCGCATCCGCCCCCATCTCGATGGCGAGCGCGGCCTCGGCGATCAGGTCGCCCGCAGACGGCCCGACGATGCCGCAGCCGACGATCCGGTCGGTCGCCTCGTCGAACAGCACCTTGGTCAGGCCCTCGTCGCGGCCGAGCGACAGCGAGCGCCCGCTCGCCGCCCACGGAAACACGCCCTTGCCGACCTTGAGGCCCTTGGCCTTGGCCTCGTTCTCGGTGAGCCCCACCCAGGCCACCTCCGGATCGGTGTAGGCCACCGACGGGATCACCTTGGCGTCGAAGAAGGAGTTCTTCCCCGCCGCGGTCTCGGCCGCCACCTTGCCCTCGTGCGTCGCCTTGTGGGCGAGCATCGGCTGGCCCACCACGTCGCCGATGGCGAAGATGTGCGGCACGTTGGTGCGCATCTGCCGGTCGACCGGGATGAAGCCCCGCTCGTCCACGATCACGCCCGCCGCCTCCGCGCCGAGCAGCTTGCCGTTGGGCCGGCGCCCGACCGCCACCAGGATCTTGTCGAAGGTGTCGGTGGCCGGGGCGGAGCCGCCCTCGAACGTCACCTTCAGCCCCTCGGGCAGGGCCTCCACGGCGGTGACCTTGGCCTTGAGGTGGATCGCCTCGTACTGCTTGGAGATCCGCTTCATCAGCGGGGTGACGACGTCCTTGTCGGCGCCCGGGATGATCTGGTCCATCAGTTCGACGATGGTCACCTTCGCGCCGAGCGCGTGGTAGACGGTGGCCATCTCCAGCCCGATGATCCCGCCGCCGATGACGAGCAGGCGCTGGGGGATGCCGTCGAGTTCGAGCGCCCCCGTCGAGTCGATCACCCGCGGGTCGTCGTGCGGGATGAACGGCATCCGCACCGGCTCGGAGCCCGCCGCGATGATCGCCTGCTCGAAGCCGATGACCCGCGTCTGGCCCTCGTGCTCCACCGCGATCTGGTGCGGGCTGACGAAGCGGGCGGTGCCGGTGACGACCGTCACCTTGCGCTGCTTGGCGAGGCCCCCGAGCCCGCCGGTGAGCTTCTTGACGACACCCTCCTTCCAGCCCCGGAGCTTGTCGATGTCGATGGAGGGCGCCGCGAAGCTGATGCCGTGCGAGGCCATGGCGTGGCTCTCGTCGATCACCTTGGCGGCGTGGAGCAGCGCCTTCGAGGGGATGCAGCCGACGTTGAGGCAGACGCCCCCGAGCGACGCCCAGCGCTCGACCAGCACGACCTTCTTGCCGAGATCGGCCGCCCGGAACGCCGCCGTGTAGCCGCCGGGGCCGGCGCCGAGCACCAGCACCTCGGCGCGCATCTCCTCGCCGGAGACCGGGGCGGCGGCCTTCGGGGCCGGCGCGGCGGGCGCCGCGCCGTTGCCCCCGGCCGCAGCCGAGGAGCCGTAGCCGGCCTGCCCCTCGCCGGGGGCGTGGCCGCTCGCGGCCGAGGGGGGTTTCGCGGCGGCCGTCTCGGCGATCCCGGGCTTGGCCGCACCGGTGCCGGCGCCAGCGCCGGTGCTGGCACCGGCGCCCGAGAGCAGCAGGATCAGGTCGCCCTGGCTGACCTTGTCGCCGGGCTTGATCTTCACCTCCGCCACCGTGCCGGCGACGGGGGAGGGCACGTCCATCGTCGCCTTGTCGGATTCGAGCACGATCAACGTGTCGTCGACCCCGATCGTGTCGCCGGGCTTCACGGCGACCTCGATGACCGGGACGTCCTTGAAGTCGCCGATGTCGGGGAGGCGGACCTCGTTCTGGCTCATCGCTGTCGCCTCCTCAGATCACGAGCCGCCGCACGTCCTCAAGGACGTGGGCGAGGTGGCGGGTGAAGCGCGCGGCGAGCGCTCCGTCGATCACCCGATGGTCGTAGGAGACCGAGAGCGGCAGCATCAGGCGGGGCTTGAACTCCGAGCCGTCCCAGACGGGGGCCATCTTCGAGCGCACCACGCCGAGGATCGCCACCTCGGGGGCGTTGACGAGCGGCGTGAAGGCGGTGCCGCCGATGCCGCCGAGCGACGAGATCGTGAAGGTCGCACCCTGCATGTCGGCGCTGCCGAGCTTGCCGTCGCGAGCCTTCTTGGAGAGCGCGCCGAGTTCCTGGCTGATCTCGGTGATGCCCTTGCGGTCGGCGTCCTTGACCACCGGCACCACGAGCCCGTCCGGCGTGTCGACCGCGACGCCGATGTTGTAGTAGCGCTTGAGGATCAACGCCTCCTTGTCGGGCGACAGGGAGGAATTGAACTCGGGGTGCGCCCGCAGGGCCGAGACCGAGGCCTTGATCAGGAAGGCCAGCAGCGTGACGCGGTAGCCCTTCTCCTTGCCCTGGGTGTCGAGTTCCTTGCGGTAGGCGTCGGTCTCGGTGATGTCGGCCTCGTCCTGGTGGGTGACGAGGGGCACGTTGAGCCACGCCCGGTGCAGGTGCGGCCCCGAGATCTTCTTGATCCGCGCGAGCGGCTTGGTCTCGATCGGTCCGAACTTCGAAAAATCGACCGCCGGGATCTCCGGGATGCCCATGCCGCCCGAGGTCATGACGGCGCCGCCCGGGGCCGGGGCCGCCGCGCGGGTGAGGTGGCCCTTCACGTCCTCCTTGGTGATCCGGCCCTTCTCGCCCGTGCCCTTCACGGCGTTGAGGTCGATGCCGAGTTCGCGCGCGAGGCGGCGCACCGCCGGGCTGGCGTGGACCTGGGAGAAATCGGGGATCGCGGAGGCGGCGGGCGCGGAGGCGGCGGGCGCCGCCGCGGAGGCCGGGCTCGGCGCGGGCTCCTGCTTTTGCATCAGCGCGGCGGTGTCAGCCGCGGGCGCGGCCCCGTTGCCCTTCGGCTCGGATCTGGTCTGGGGCTTGGATTCGGCCGCGGCGGCGCCCTCGCCCTTGAGCAGCAGGATCGGGCTGCCCTCGCTCACCTTGTCGCCGATCTTGATCAGCACCTTCTCGACCACGCCGGCCGAGGGGGAGGGCACCTCCATGGTGGCCTTGTCGGATTCGAGCGAGACGAGCGGATCGTCCGGCCCGATCGTGTCGCCCTCCTTCACGTGCACTTCGATGATCGGGATGTCCTTGAAATCCCCGATATCCGGAATCTTGACCTCGGTCGCCACGGCGTCTCTCCCGTTCCGTCACGTCTGATGGGTTGATGGCGCGGATGGCGCGGGATCCCCTCTCCCGTGCGGGAGAGGGGTAGGGGTGAGGGACCGGGTGGTTCAGCGAGAGGCTCGACGCGTCCCGCTGCCAGCACCACGGCCGGATAGTCGTCCTGAAGGGTCCGGGACCCTCACCCCTGCCCCTCTCCCGCACGGGAGAGGGGTTCCCCGTCGCGCCGCCCCGCGTCGCACGCGGACCCGGCCGGCGTCACACCGTCCAGGGGGCGGGTTTTTGCGGATCCAGGCCGTACTTGGCGATCGCCTCGGCGACCTTGGCGGCCGGGACCTGGCCCTCCTCCGCGAGGCTCTTGAGCGCCGCCACCGCGACCCAGCGCCGGTCGACCTCGAAGAAGTCGCGCAGGCGCACCCGGTAGTCCGAGCGCCCGAACCCGTCCGTGCCCAGCACCTTGTAGCGGCCCGGCACGTAGGGGCGGATCTGGTCGGCGAACAGCCGCATGTAGTCGGTGGCGGCGATCACCGGGCCTGAGCGGCCCGACAGGCAGGTCTCGACGTAGGAGGTCCGCTGCGGCTCGGTCGGGTGCAGCATGTTCCAGCGCTCCACCGCCATCGCCTCGCGCTTCAGCTCGGTGAAGCTCGGGCAGGACCAGATGTCGGCGGCGATGCCGAAATCCGCCTCCAGAAGTTCGGCGCCCGCGATCACCTCGCGCAGGATGGTGCCCGAGCCGAGGAGCTGCGCCCGCGGGCCTTTGCCCTGCCCCTCGCGGAACAGGTACATGCCCTTGAGGATGCCCTCCCGCGCGCCCTCCGGCATGCCCGGATGGGCGTAGTTCTCGTTCATCACGGTGATGTAGTAGAAGACGTCCTCCTGCTCGGCGTACATCCGCCGCAGGCCGTCCTGCACGATCACCGCGACCTCGTACGAGAAGGTCGGGTCGTAGGAGATGCAGTTCGGGATCGTGGCCGAGAACAGGTGGCTGTGCCCGTCCTCGTGCTGGAGCCCCTCGCCGTTGAGCGTGGTGCGCCCGGCGGTGCCGCCGATCAGGAATCCGCGCGCCCGCATGTCGCCCGCCGCCCAGGCGAGGTCGCCGATGCGCTGGAAGCCGAACATCGAGTAGTAGATGTAGAACGGGATCGTCGGCGCGTCGGAATGCGAGTAGGAGGTCGCGGCCGCGATCCATGAGGACATGGCGCCGGCCTCGTTGATGCCCTCCTGGAGCATCTGGCCCTTCTCGTCCTCGCGGTAGTACATCAGCTGGTTGGCATCCTCCGGCCGGTAGAGCTGGCCGACCTGGCTGAAGATGCCGAACTGGCGGAACATGCCCTCCATGCCGAAGGTGCGGCTCTCGTCGGGCACGATCGGCACGATGCGGTTGCCGATGTTCTTGTCGCGCAGGAGGGTGTTGAGCACCCGCACGAAGGCCATGGTGGTGGAGATCTCGCGGCCCGCGGTCTCCTTGAGCTGCGCGTCGAAGGCCTCCAGCGGCGGCACGTCGAGCGGCTGCGATCTTTGGCGGCGCGCCGGCAAGGGACCACCCAGCGCCTCGCGCCGCGCCATCAGGTAGCGGTGC
Source organism: Methylobacterium oryzisoli (assembly GCF_046557895.1). Taxonomy (NCBI): domain Bacteria; kingdom Pseudomonadati; phylum Pseudomonadota; class Alphaproteobacteria; order Hyphomicrobiales; family Methylobacteriaceae; genus Methylobacterium; species Methylobacterium oryzisoli. The sequence continues at coordinate 121,200 of NZ_JBKIBX010000017.1, forward strand.
TCAGGGCTCCCCTCGGGGAAGCGGATGAAGGGGATCTCGCCGATCTGCGCGTCGGTGAGGTCGATCTGGAAGCGGTCGCGGAACTGCTTGAGGACCACCTCACCCATCTTCTTCTGCTGGTGGGTGATGTTCTGGCCCTCGCCGGCCTCGCCCATGCCGTAGCCCTTCACGGTCTTGGCGAGGATGAGGGTGGGCTGGCCCTTGTGCTTCACGGCCGCGCTGTAGGCCGCGAACACCTTGCTCGGGTCGTGGCCGCCGCGGGTGAGGCGCCAGATGTCGTCGTCGCTCCAGTCGGCCACCAGCGCGGCGGTCTCGGGATACTTCCCGAAGAAGTGCTCGCGGATGTAGGCGCCGTTCTTCGACTTGAAGTCCTGGTACTCGCCGTCGACGCACTCGGTCATCAGGCGCGCCAGCATGCCGGACGTGTCGCGCGCCAGCAGCGCGTCCCAGCCGGAGCCCCACAGCACCTTGATGACGTTCCAGCCGGCGCCGCGGAAGTTGGCCTCCAGCTCCTGCACGATCTTGCCGTTGCCGCGCACCGGCCCGTCGAGGCGCTGCAGGTTGCAGTTGATGACGAAGACGAGGTTGTCGAGCTTTTCCCGCGCGGCGAGCGAGATCGCGCCGAGCGACTCGGGCTCGTCCATCTCGCCGTCGCCCATGAAGGCCCAGACCTTGCGGCCGTCGGTGTGGGCGAGCCCGCGGTGATGGAGGTAGCGCAGGTAACGGGCCTGGTAGATCGCCATCAGCGGGCCGAGGCCCATCGAGACGGTGGGGAACTGCCAGAAATCCGGCATCAGCCAGGGATGCGGGTAGGAGGACAGGCCCTTGCCGCCGACCTCCTGGCGGAAGGCGAGGAGCTGCTCCTCGGTGAGCCGCCCTTCGAGGAAGGCGCGGGCGTAGATGCCCGGCGAGGAATGGCCCTGGACGTAGATCAGGTCGCCGCCGTGGCCGCCGCCGGCGCCGCGCCAGAAATGCATGAAGCCGGTGTCGTAGAGGGTCGCGGCCGACTGGAAGCTCGCGATGTGGCCGCCGAGTTCGGAGGAATCCTTGTTGGCGCGCAGGATGATCGCGATGGCGTTCCAGCGGATGGCGGAGCGGATGCGGTGCTCGATCGCCCGGTCGCCCGGGTGTGGGTCCTGCTTGTCGACCGGAATCGTGTTCAGGTAGGCGGTGTTGGCCGAGTAGGGGACGGGCGCGCCCTTCTTGCGGGCCTCTTCGATCACCTGACCGATCAGGAAGTGCGCCCGGTCGGGCCCCTCCACGTCGAGCACGCCGTCGAGGGAGTCGAGCCACTCCCGGGTCTCGATGGGGTCGGGATCGCGCGGGTCGAGTTCGCGGCTGCGTTCCACTCTGGTCCTCCCTGGTTGCCCTCTCGCGGCGGCGCGGGGCTGGTCCGTCACCGGGCCTTGAGCACGGTGCGTGCCACATCATGGCTTAGAGAACTCGCAAGGAAGTGCAAGAGCTTAGTGCCGCGCCGGACCCGAACCGTTCCGGCATTCCGGAACAGAAGCGGAATTCGTTCCGGAAGCTCAGACAGGTCCAGATCCGACGCCGGTCCGCGCCGGGCGGCCGGCAGTGCTTGGCCGGCCGCGCGAGATCTGACGCGGCGGCGTGCTGCCCCTGCGGAATCCCGCCGTCGGTCCGTTCGGTCAGAATGTCCCGGGCCCTCCCGCGCGCGCATCCGCTCTCGCCTCCGATCCGGCACCACCGTCAACGACCGAGGCTCAGGACGGGTCCATCCGGCGCGCCTTCACCCCCTGGACCGGCGCGGCCTCCGCGGGCGCGCCGGGCACGGGCGCCCTGCCGGCGATGAGCGGGCTTCCCGGCCTGGCGACGGTCAGGACGGTCACCGCCAGGGCGAGCAAGGCCGCCACGGCCGCCGCGGCCAGGAAGGCGGCCTCCCCGAGACCGCGATGCAGGAGGCCGCCCACCACCGCCCCGGTGCTGAGCGCCCCCCAGAGCGGCGCCTGGATCCAGAAGGATTCGGCGGGCTTGCGCAGGATCAGGTTCGCCAGACCGGTGCCGAAGCGCACCACGGCCCCCGTCACGTAGGTCAGCGCGAGGCTGCGCCCGTCCGCGTCCTGCAGGGTCGCGTTCTGCATCCCGAGCGCCAGCACCACCGGGTAGGCGTGGAACGGGAACGGGACGGGTCCCGTCGGCAGGGCGAGCCCGACGCACAGGAGGAGGGCCAGCAGCCCCAGCAGCACGGGCAGGCGCCAGCGCCCGGCCCAGGCGGCGATGAGGGTGCCCGAGAAGGCGCCGAAGCAGAACACCGCGATCACGCCGGCCACGCGGGTCGCGCCGTCCCACGCGCCCTCGGCCACCGCCGCGCCGAAGCGGGTGGTGTTGCCCGACATGAACGACACGAACAGCTGCGAGTATTCGAGGAAGCCGATCGCATCCGCGCATCCCGCCAGGCCGGACAGGATGATTGCCAGAGGCACGCGCGTCGCCGCGCTCGCGGGAAACGATCTGTCGGCCATCGGGGCTCCCGGGGAAGCAGCGTCGCGCCCGGCGCGGGCGGTCCGTCCTCACCTGGGAGACCGACAGAGGACGGCAAGTCTTGATCGGCACCCGCCCGCGGCCCGCCGCCCCTGCGGCAGCCGTCACTCTTCCTCAACGGCAGGAGCGCGCGTCACTCGCGCTCGCGGTCGGTCCTGGCTGGTGGGGGAGCCGAGCCGCCGAATCCCTGCTGGAACATGTTCAGGAACATGGACTGCATCTGCTCGGCGTTCTGCGGGAAGAGCGAGAACCAGCTGCGCAGCATCGCGTCGGGGGAGAAGCGCTCGATGTCGGCGAGCATCCGGCGCTCGAGTTCCGCCATCACGGCCGCCTGCATCGGTTCGAGGTTGGGCAGGCCGACGAACTGGCGCGCCTCCAGCGGGGTGCAGTCGACCTCGACCCGGAACTTCATCGCCCGTCTTCCTCCCGGGGCCGGCGCGCCCCGCCGCACCCACACAGGAGCATTCCCGACTTTTTGTAAAGCACGATCGCCCCCTCCGGTTGCCTATGTGAACAGCGCGGCGGTGGCGCCCGTGCCAGGGTGCGCCCGCCGTGCCGCCCATCCAGCCCCTCTCCCGGCGGCGCGGCGGCGGGCCGGGCACACGATGTCCGGTGATGCGACGCCCGGCCCGCTCCAGGCGCGGATACCGGCCCGGACGGGCCGGTGCCCGCGTCGGCGTGTCATTCGGCACATTCTTCCCGGCGAAGACGATTTAACACTTCCCTTGTTCTTGATCCGCAAGACGCGGTGACGAGAGGACAAGAGGAGATACTGTCATGACGAACTCCAAGATCATGGCGCTGGCGATCGTTGCGGGCACGCTCGGCTTCGCCTCGGCCGCGAGCGCGGCTCCGGGCGCGGTGGCGCAGGCGGGGGTGATCGCGGGCGACGCGCAGGTGCAGAACGTCGCCATGGGCTGCGGCCCGGGCTGGGCGCCGAACGCCTGGGGCAATTGCCGCCCGATGTACCGTCCCTACGGCTACGGCTACCGCCCCTACGGCTACGGCTACGGCTACCGCCCCTACGGCTACGGCTACGGCCACCGCCCCTTCGGCCGTCCGAGCGGCATCGCCGTCCGCTTCTTCTGATGCGGTCCCGCTGCGGCGTCCCGCTGCCGGAGCGGGACGCCGCCGGCCGAGCCCCCCTTGCCCCGAGCCTCACCGTGGATCCGGCGCTGACAGCCAGCACCGGATCCGCCGCTCCGGACGGATCACAGCGGACGGGATGCCCNGGGACGCCGCCGGCCGAGCCCCCCTTGCCCCGAGCCTCACCGTGGATCCGGCGCTGACAGCCAGCACCGGATCCGCCGCTCCGGACGGATCACAGCGGACGGGATGCCCGCATCCGCATGAATTCGAGGACGGCAAGCAGGAGCCAGGGCGCCATGATGACGATGAAGATCGACATTCCGCTGTCTCCCACGAGGATGGTTCGCGCCGTCCACGCCGCCCGATCCAGGCGTGCCGGGGATCAATCCGCCCGGCCCCGGCGCGGTTCACCGGCCTCGACGCGCGGGGATTGATCGAGTCCCGTCGCGATCCGGAGCCGCACCGGTCCCGTCCGGGCCACCGGACCGATCCCGCGGCTTCCGCGCGCGCATCCACCGCCCCGTCCTGCCTCATTCCCGCCGACGAGCGGGGTTCCGCGTCCGCCCCCGAGGCTCACGCGAGCCGGCGTTCCGCCCGGCGAATGAGGGCGACCGCCCATCCCACCTCCTGATCGTCCCAGCACCGAGCAGACGGACCAGTCAGCGGCTGTCAGCGGCGATGCCGCCCGCCGTGCCCCCTGTCCCGGGTGGGCCGCCTGTCGGACTGCCGCCGATCCAGACGCCCGGCATGCTGCCCGGCACGGGTTCGCGGCCGGGATTGCCGGGCAGGTTCGGCGGCGAACGCGTCGCAGATCCGCCATGTCCGGACACCGGTCCCGCATTGCCGCTCGGCCCGGGCGCACCGACGGCATCGCTGGGCGGCGGCACCCTGGCCGTCTGCGCTGCTGTCGCTCCGGTGAGCGCGAGGCCGAGGGCCGCTGAGAGGGCGATCGTGGTGCGCATGGTGGGCGGCTCCGGAGGGTCGAGGTCGCCATCAACCGCCGTCGATCACCGAGGTTCACCGCGGATCGAGCGCAGGTCGACGATCCGGACGGGGGGTGAGTCCAACCGCGAACGCGCACGGCACGGACCGTAGGCGGCCTCGCTCGGCACAAAGCCACACGGGGCGCTCTCGACTGAACCAGACCCGATCCCGGCACTTGGTCCGTGCGCCATCCCGGCGTCGCTGCTCCGGTTCGGGTGCTGGACCGAACGGCCTTCGATCGCCACAAGACCTGCCAGGGACGATCGAGGCGGAGCGATCTCGGTGGCGAGAACCTTTCAGGGAGGCTGCCTCTGCGGGGCCTCACGCTATGAGGCGCGAGGCGAGCCGATCAACGTCCGGGTCTGCCATTGCCGCCTCTGCCAGAGAGCCATCGGCGCAGCGTTCAACGCCCGGGTTCTGATGCCCATCGACGCCGTGACGATCTCGGGACCGGTCGGCCGGTTCAACTCCTCACCGGCGCTGGCGCGCGGCTTCTGCCAGATCTGCGGCACGGCCCTGTTCTCCGAACGGACGGGCGGCGGCGTCGTCGGGCTGACCTGCGGGAGCCTGGACGAGCCTGCCGCGTTCAGGCCCACGGCGCACATGTGGACGGCCAGCAAGCAAGCCTGGGTTCCTCCGCCCCACGGTTGCTTGAGACACCCCGTTAGCGGACGGTCTCCGCGGCAGGGGTGAGGACGATG